>NZ_FOSJ01000117.1 GCF_900114235.1 Marinilactibacillus piezotolerans
TTCAGTAAGTAGAACCCCTGAGAGAATTGTATTCTACAATTTTCTCAGGGGTTCTCTATATTTAAAGACTTTCAGAGACTTTTGTCCCAGCCTCAATCTGGGTTTTTCTATATCCAGGTGCAGTATGAAACAAAATAGAAAATTTTATTATTTTATTTTTGACGTTACTCTATCATATTTTAAAAAAAGTAAACAGTTTCTACATTGACAAAATGGGTTTAGTATTGAAGAATTAAAGAGAACAATCGGAAAGAGGTAATGATATGCAAAGTCAAGAATACATAATAAGAACCCACCAACTTGGGGATATGGGATGGATTACTTATAGACATGCTCTAACAGTAGCTAAGAACTTTGGTTGGGGAGGAGCGTTTGAAGCAGTTGTAGGTGATATTACGTCGCAGTTCATCAAAACATACGATTCAGGAAAAGAAAGATGCTTTATCGCAGAAAAAAATGAGAAAATAATTGGTTGTGTTTTCTTGGTGAATGCAGGTCAGGGAACCGCGAAACTAAGATTGCTGTTCGTAGAGCCAAAAGCGCGTGGCTTGGGACTTGCAACTAAATTAGTAGAAGAAGCTATAAGATTTGCAAAAGAAGCAGGATACGAGAAAGTCTGTTTATGGACGATGAAAATACTGGATTCTGCGAGACATATCTATAGAAAAAAAGGATTTAAAATTGTCAATGAGGAAGTAAATCAAGAGTTTGGTGAAAACCTGGTTTCTGAAACTTGGGAGCTGAATTTGAATATTGATGAAGGAATAATACCTAGAAAAATTTAATTAATTAGGCATTTGGCTTGCTGCATAGCAGGCCTTTTTTTAATAAAAAAATCAGGTAACACTTTTTCTGCTTTGTTCGTTATTAATAGTGTAAGGAGTGATCACAACTTACTAAATAAGCTGGTTAAAAATATTGGAGGAATGTTCTATGCAAAAAGAATGGACAGAGAGTAGAGTAGGAATCTACTTTGAAGACCTGGAGAATGAGAAATTAGTACGTCGTAGTTTCAATGGAGTAATTCAGTCACCAACAGATGAACAGGTTACTCAATTTGTACAAGCAATAGATGTAGTAAGTGATTTGCCTTCTTCACATACAATATTAGTTGAAGAGTACCGTTATGTTGATTAGTTAATTTAACAGAGACAATTCAATACCACAATTACCCCGTATATCAAAACTATAAATGGAGGAATAGTTTATGTCAACGACACTAGAATTGCGCTTTAAAACAGGAGAAGGGAAAAGTAAAACGCTTGGAATCAGTCAACCGGTTATGGGGCTGGATTCAGAAGTAGTAGAAGCAGCTATGCAGAAAGTTGTAGATCAGAATATGTTTGAAAAAGAAGGCGTGAACTTGTTTGAGTCAATCAAAGGAGCGCGTTATGTAACTAGAACAGTGGATGAACTTTTCGAAACAGAATAAGTAAATTTATAAAGAGAAGGGCGAGGTTTTGAACTGACCCTTGTCAAGTAGACAATAAAATAATAAAAAATCTATATGGCAACCTGATACCGAAATTCCATCGGTGT
>NZ_FOSJ01000032.1 GCF_900114235.1 Marinilactibacillus piezotolerans
ATAGACAGGCCAAAAAGTCTCTTCTGATAAGTAGTTCTGTGACAGCTAGCCATTCTACCATTCACCGTGTAACGCAAGAGGTTGGAGAAAAGGTTCAACACTACCTGTCTAAATATTACTATAAATCAGACCTTCCTAAGACTAAGCGAAAGAAGGTAAAAGCATTATATATTGAAGGTGATGGTTTGCTTGTTAAAGGAAGGCAAGGCGACTCTCCAACCATTCATCGCGTCATCGTACATGAAGGCATTGATAAAAAGAAGCAGAGACATACGCTTATAAACAAGATGGCATTTTCAAGTTTAGATTCCAGTAAAGACGCTTTTAAGCAAGCTGCTCATTATTTAAATCAAGTCTATGACTTGAAAGAGACACTTGTCATCACAAACAGCGATGGAGGAAGCGGGTATGAAAAAGATAAATTTGACACTATCGTTGGCTATTGTCATCGGCATGAACATTTTAGAGATACCTACCACGTACATCGAAAGGTAAAAGAACGTTTATCTTTCGATAAAAAAATGGAAGGATTAATGATAAAAGCTGTAAAAAAATTTGACTGGTCATTAGTGGAATCCGTTTGTGCAACAGCTGAAAGCAGATTGATAGACATGCCAGAAGAAAGCAAAGCAATACGCAAAGATCAAATTAAAAAATTGAAAAAATATTTGTATAGAAATTGGGAATACATCAAAAGCTTTAAACAACGTGACCTCCCCCTGTCCGATGGGACAGGCGTTTGTGAAACTGGACATCGTGTGTATAGTTACCGGACGAAAAGGCAGGGACGTAGTTGGACAAAAGCAGGTGTAGCTAATGTCGTAGCATTACTAACAGCAGAACAAAACAGTCTTCTGGAAAAAGCTTTGACCACAGAAGTTGATTCTATCGTTGAACCGTTAGGTGAAGATCTTAAGGGAGCAGTCCGTCAGGCTTTGAAAAAGCCTCGTTCAACCACACACACTGTTCAAACTGGGAAAATATCCAACTATGGCCCTGTGAGTAGCTTCATTGGGAAATTAGGCCGGGCATTTTCCTGAAAATATTAACACAACATAATTTCTGTTAATTCTACTAGTTAAAGGTTACCGAGAAAAACTTGACGCATACGTGCAGTAACTGCTATTTGCTAAGATCTAGTTCTTCTGATAAAATTAACCTAAATCAAATAAATAAAAATTGAACTGGAAAATTGTAGCTAGGGTTCCGCCAAACAATCACCATTAAGGGACTGTGACCGAGGGCTACATCAGTTATTAGATCATATAAATGGCACCTATTGACATAAAAGGTCCGAGGGGAAAAGTTCAGCGTATTTAATATGCGTTGAATTTTTCTCCTCGGACCTTTTTTTATGTCAAAAGAGAAAAATGGATCCACTCTGTTTTATATCAATACTAAAAAAAGGAGTAGTTTATCATGAGTAATATTTATAAAGCATTATCTATCGCAGGTACTGATCCAACAGGTGGAGCAGGTATTCATGCTGATTTAAAAACTTTTCAAGAGCAAAGAGTTTATGGAATGGCTGTTATTACTTCAGTGGTTGCTCAAAACACACTAGGAGTAAAATCATTTGAAGAAGTTTCTATAGAGAATATTTCAGAACAAATTGACTGTGTCTTTGAAGGTATTATTCCTGATGCTGTAAAAACTGGAATGTTAGCAAGTCAATCTATAATAGAACTAATTGCGAATAAACTAAAAAAAAATGAGGTTAAATTGTATGTAATGGATCCTGTGATGGTTGCTAAAAGTGGGCACCATTTATTACACGAAGAAGCTATTAGTTCTCTAAAGGCGCTCTTAATTCCGCTTGCAACCATTATTACTCCAAATATTCCAGAAGCAGAAGTAATTATTGGAAAAAATATTCATACTATTAATGATATGCGTAATGCGGCTAAAGAGATCGTAGAAGTTTACGGAGCAAAGGCTGCTGTGATCAAAGGTGGGCATATGCAGGGCGAAGCCCGAGACATACTGTACTATAATGGAGAGATTAAAGAATTCAGCTCTGCTCGATATAATACAGTGAATACTCATGGAACAGGCTGTACATTTTCAGCAGTTATAACGGCTGAACTCGCAAAAAATAATAGTATAGAAGATTCAGTAAAAACAGGTAAGGAATTTATTTCGCAGGCAATCCAAAAGACGTTAAATCTTGGAAAGGGCCAGGGACCAACCAATCACTTTGCATATAATGAGAAGAATAAAGGATATTAATTTGAATCATAAAGGAGAGTTTTTATTGACTAAGTACACTATTAAACCAGGAATAGCTGTAATCATTGTAGATGAAGAGCAGAAAATATTATTACAACTCCGATCAGATGTTAAAAAGTGGGGAATTCCATCAGGGAATGTAGAGCCAGGAGAATCGATTACTCAAGCTGCAATAAGAGAAATGAAAGAAGAGGCAAATATTTTTATCCGTATCAAGAAACTAATTGGCATTTATTCTGAACCTGACTCTCAGTTGTTTCATTATCCAAATGGAAAGACTGTACACTTTGTTACCTCATGTTTTTTAGCAGAAATTGTAGAAGGTAAAGTAAAAGCGAATTCAAAAGAGTCAATAGATATGAAATTTTTCCCAATTACAGAACTTCCTGAAAATCTGCTAAAAATGCATCCACAGTGGTTAGAGGATGTGCTCGCAAAAGAAAAAACAACATTTATCCGATAAATAAAACTTGTATCTATTATTTACCGCTTGAAAGGTTAAATTAAGTGTATCTTCTAAGGAGCTATGTTTAAATTTTTCGGGTTAGAAATTATAATTGCAAACAAGGTAGCAAAGGTAGGTCTAAAAACTAATTTTAGGATAGTTATTCTAATGAATCATGATATATATAGATTTTTAATTACAGGAAGCGTTCTTAACAATTGCAGTAAATTATTTGATAGATTCCTTCAAAATTTCTTGTCCTCTTTAAAATTCGCCATATACCCCATTGGTTACATGTATTCTTACAGAAGACAGTCAATTCATTGTCAAAGAGCACTCTCTTCAAATTGTGTCATTGATTGTTATAGAAGAAGAGGCTCAGGTTACTTCTGAGTCTCTAGCTGGTAGTTTGAATACAAAACCGGCGATCATTCGTAAGATTATCAGTATGCTGAGAAAGGCAGATCTTGTAAGAACAAGTCATGCGTAGCTAACGTTCAATTGACTAAAAAGTTCGATGTAATTACTTTACTCGATATATATAAAGCAGTAGCGATTGTAGAAGAACAGAAATTGTTTAGCTCATCAATAGAATGGTGTAATGATATAAGTAAGTATTTATATTGTTAAACTAAAAGTTTAAAGAGATTATTCAATTATATCTATTCACTTCTAAAAGTAATTTGAGTGATGGGAATCGGTTATTGTTTCGCTAAATGGCAGAAAACTGAAGTAAACTAAAAAGAATATACGGCATAAATATTACTAAAATACCGAAAGTAGTGACTTTATAAAAAATCTAGAATAAAAAAAATTATACTTACGAAAGATAGACATATTCCTATATAATACCAAGAGTGACTTAGAAGGAGGAATTTTATGCCAACAACGAAGAAAGAAACTTTTTTATTTGGTTTAATTATGTGTTTTGGGATGGTGTTAACCATGACTGTCTATAATTTATTTTTAAATGGAATAATGGAAGAAATGACTATTATAGCAATCGTATCAGATTTTGCAATAGGCTTTATGATTGCACTGACGTTAGATTTGCTTATAATTGGTCCAAATGCTAAAAAGGTTGCACTAAAGTTAACAAAAAATGTGAATAATTCATTGATTAAAATTTTAGCAATTTCAACTTGTATGGTTTTTGGAATGGCGTTTTTTATGTCAATTTATGGATTAGTTTCCACGTATATCCATACAGATAAGATCAGTAATTCTATTGTTTTAGATTATTTAGCAATCTATGGTAAGAATCTTATAGTGGCTTTACCTTTGCAACTATTGGTAATGGGTCCGATTGTTCGCTTTATATTTGTTAAACTTATTAAAAATCGAGACAATGATGCAGAATTGAATAATAGAATAACTATTAAGAATTAACTAGTAAGATTTACAAATAGAAAAAAACAACCTTGACTTTTATACTGGTCGAGGTTGTTTTTTTCTATTACTAAATATTTTGATCATGTAGTATATAGAAATAATAAATCTAAATAAACTACTTTTTCGATTTGAAATGTGCTGCTTTATTGATTTTAAAAGTCTGCAGCTTCTTTAGCATTTGATGGAATTGATTGAATTTCTCCAGTTTTGCGTAATACAATCTTAGTGATAACGGGACCAGAGAATTCATAAAGTAATGTAGCACTTAATACAACAGTCCTGATCTGATCAGCGTATTCAGGAAGTATACCTGCTGAAATAGTAATTAAGCCAATACCTACACCTGCCTGAGGCAATAGCATAAAGCCTAGATAGTTTCGAACAACTTTAGGAGTACGCATTAACAATGATCCAAAATAAGCCCCAGTTACTTTACCTACTATACGGAAGACAGTATACATAATTCCTATTAAACCAACTGTTGGAATGATATGGATATTCAGTTGAGCTCCAGCTAAAACAAAAAACATTAAGAAAATAGGAGGGGTGAATCGGTCGGAAAATTCTCCCATTTGAGGAGCATCACTTGATATATTAGTTAAAACAGTACCCGTCATCATGGCAGCTAGTAACTCTGAAACTCCAAGTCCAACAGAAACACTACTAGTTAGAAAAACAAAAGCAATTAACAGCGTTAATTTTTGACCAGATGTTTTAGTGTATTTAAGAGGATATTTCATAATGAATCCTATTATTGCTCCAATAGCGAGTGATAAAAATACACTAAAGATTGGTTGGAATATTGAAGATAGAATATTGATATTTTCTCCTGTATTCACAAGAATCTTCACAGCTGTAGAAGAAAATCCGAACAAAATCAGAGCAGTTGCATCATCTAATGCTGCTACACTCTTAAGCATTTCTGAAACTGGACCTTTCGCTCGGTATTCTTTCATAACTAATAAAATTGAAGTAGGTGCAGTTGCTGCGGCTATAGCACCCATAATTAAAGCAAATGCAGGATCAGTACCAATTAAAAACAAGGATGAAGCTACTAAGACAGCGGCCAATGTAGATTCTAATGCAGCAATTATTAGTGGAGTAAGTCCTACACGTCTTAAATAGCTAGCTTTAAAAGAAAGTCCAATGGTAAATGATATAAAAGCTAATGCAATTTCAGAAATAATATCCATACTTTCAACAACGTTTTCGGGCATGATATGGAAAAATGATGGTCCAAGTAGTAAGCCACCAAAAATATAACCGGTCACGGTCGGCAATTTAATCATAGCAGCTAAACGACCAAACAAAGACCCTACTAGCAAAGTGAGGGCCACATAAAACATGGTATTTAGTTCCAATTTAAAATCTCTTCCTTCCTAAAAAAATTATTAATGAAAGCCTTCAGTGAATAGAGTAGGTAAGGCAAACAATACACCTGTATCAGGATTTGATAAATCACCAATAACGTCATTAACAACTTTTCGGATAGTTTCAACTTGCGATTCATCTACAATAGTAAAAATCATTTTGTTTTCAGAGTGATCAGAAGTAATAAACGGGCGTATTGTTGATATTATACGAGTATCTTCAAGTGAAGACAATTGTTGAGCCATTCCTACAGAATTTAATACAGTAGCAGAATCAATTCCTACATTAGTAAATTCTAATAGCAATTCATCTAATAATTCTGTTTTATTTAAGATCATAATAACGAGTATTTTATTATCGTTTTTCTTTTCAGACATAACATAGTTCCTCCTTTTTTCCTATTAAAGCAGAGATAACCCTCTAGCATTATCAGTTTACTCTTCTTTTTTTAGATGTCAAATGATTTATATAGGTTTTCAAGAAAAAACTACTGTAAAAGCGTTTTTTTGAGAATGTTGACATAATTAGTGAAAAAAATACTTATATTGACCCTGTTTATAACTAACATAATATACTTATATTATATTTAAATGAATAGAAAAAAATTATAATACTTTGTAAACAGCAATCCCTTTAAATAAATAAAATCCGTATAGTTGAATGTATTGTAACTGATCGATAAGAGCGTTCTATCTGAATTTATGATAGAATAGGATTAAATCTGATCTTTAGAGGAGAGAATAAAAATGGAATTTACCAAAGGAAACAATCGTTTCTATAAAGAAGAACAAGGGGAGGTAATAGCTGAAATTACGTATGTTCCACAAGAAAGCCAGGTTGTTATTAATCATACGTTTGTTGATCCTTCTTTAAGAGGTCAAGGAGTAGCAGAACAGTTAGTAGATAGAGTAGTGGAAGAAATGAAAAAAGAAAACAAGAAAATCGTGGCAAGTTGTCCATATGTTGTTGAGCTATTCAAACGTAAATCTGAAAAGTATCAATCAATCAATGCAAATGCATAAAGAATAATAAAAGATAAAAAAATATATAGAAATGGTTGACAAAAGGGGAAATCCATAATACAATATATCTTGTGCTCAAAAAGTACAGAATGATATCTGGCCCCTTGGTCAAGCGGTTAAGACACCGCCCTTTCACGGCGGTAACACGGGTTCGAATCCCGTAGGGGTCATTGAAATATATTTTTAAGTCAAGCTCACTTTAATAGTTTGCCGGCTTAGCTCAGTTGGTAGAGCAACTGAATCGTAATCAGTGGGTCGAGGGTTCAATTCCTTTAGCCGGCATTTATCAAGAATATTGTTTTATTTCATTATGGAGGGATAGCGAAGTGGCTAAACGCGGCGGACTGTAAATCCGCTCCTTCGGGTTCGTAGGTTCGAATCCTACTCCCTCCACTTTTTGGGCTATAGCCAAGCGGTAAGGCAGCGGGTTTTGATCCCGTCATTCCCCAGGTTCGAATCCTGGTAGCCCAGTATTGTGTTGAAAAGCTGTGTAGCAGAATTGCTATACAGCTTTTTTATTTGAATATTTTTATGATGAAAATGTTATAAATTTCGTTATTACCTACGAATATATTGTCTAGTTATGATATACTAATTCCGTGCATGTTTAGAACTAGGAGGTGACGTTCATGCCCTTTGATTTCCTATCAGATTTTGACTGGTCACAGTTACTTACGTTGAGAACAGGAATCAACATAGTCGACATTATGATAGTCGCATTTTTTATTTATCAGCTGATTAAAATCGTACGCGGTACCCGAGCAATCGAATTGTTAAAAGGGATTGGTGTAATATTATTACTAAAATTATTTAGTGTGTTGCTACAGCTGCATACTACAGAATTTATAGTAGATTTCGTCATTCAATGGTCCGCGCTGGCTTTGATCATCATCTTCCAACCAGAATTGAGAAGAGGTTTGGAACATTTAGGTAGAGGTTACTTATTTGGAAGAAGAAAGAAAAGCAATCCAAGTGAAATAGTTGTAAGCAACTTAGCAACCGCGATTCAATATATGAGTAAGCGACGTATAGGAGCTCTGATCTCTATAGAAATGGAAAGCGGTTTGGATGAATATATAAAAACTGGAATAAAAATAGGAGCAGATATTTCATCGGAACTACTGATTAATATTTTTATTCCTAATACGCCTTTACACGATGGAGCAGTCATTATTAAAGACTTTAAGATTGTTACTGCTGCAAGTTATCTACCTTTATCTGAAAGTCCGGCTATTCCTAAAAAACTGGGGACAAGACATCGAGCTGCAATTGGCTTATCTGAGGTAACAGATGCAATTACAGTAATTGTGTCCGAGGAAACTGGAGAGATCAGCCTTGCCCGGGGTGGAAACTTAATTACAGAAATGGATAGTAATGATGTAATTGATTATCTGAATAAAGAATTAGTAATGAGTACAAAGGAGAAAGAGACACAGGGACCGATACAGCAAATTATTGAAGCGGTTCGGAAGGGAGTGTCTGGTAAGTGAAATGGAATTTAAATAATAATTGGTTTACTCGGATTATTGCAGTATTTTTTGCGATTTTACTGTTTTCGTATGTTTATTATGAAGAAGAATCAAGAAACTTATCAACCAACCCGACTGATGGTGCGAGCATCACAGGCTCAGAGGTCATTACCAATATCCCAATCAATATAGATGTAGATCGAGATCAGTATTTTGTTTCTGGCATCCCGGAAACAGCTACGATTCGTCTGGAAGGACCACAGGCTATTTTAACCCAGACATTAGCTACTCAGAACTTTAATATTGTAACACCTGACTTGAATGAATTAGGACCGGGTACGCATACTGTCCGTCTGGAAGCAGATGGGCTGAGTGATCAGTTAGAGTACAGTATCAGTCCATCAGAATTTGAGTTAACAATCGAAGAAAAAAAAGTGGAAGAACATGATATTAGAGTGGAATTCAATGCAGCTACTCATTTAGCTGATGGATATACGGCAGGAACTCCGGTTCTCTCAACCGAAAAAGTCCGTGTTTCAGGGGCGGAATCGACAATTGATCAAATTAGTGATGTAATGGTTGTTGTAGTTCCAGAAGAAAGTAATGTATCCGAAGATATCCAGATGACATTGAACGTCTTAGTTTTAGATGAAACAGGGGATCCTTTAAACGTCAATATCGATCCGCAGCAGGTAGATGTAAGAATTCCAGTTGAAGGAACACAAAGATCAGTACCCATCGTATTAAAAGAAACTGGTTCTGCAGATGAGAATTACCAGTATACTCTGGAATTTTCACAAGGGCAACCAGAAAATGTTAATGTAACTGGAGAAACAGATGCTTTAGAAGCTCTGAATAACTTCCCTGTTGAAGTAGACATATCTGGAATTACAGAATCAACTGTGAGAACAGTTCCGTTGATATTGCCAGAAGGCATTACAGAGACAGATCCTGAAGAGTTGGAAGTGTTGATTCGAGTAACTCCAAATGAAGAGGAAAATACTGGAGATAGCGCAGAATAATAAAAGCGATTTGTATAATTGATAAAGGAGAATATTAACTAATGGGAAAATATTTCGGGACAGATGGAGTGAGAGGCATTGCAAACGCCGAGTTAACTCCAGAAATGGCCTTTAAATTGGGTAGATATGGTGGATACGTATTGGCCCAACATACAGAGGAAGAAAGACCTCGAGTATTAGTCGGAAAAGATACACGCGTTTCTGGTCGCATGTTAGAATATGCTTTGATTGCCGGATTATTATCAGTAGGAGCAGAAGTATTAAGATTAGGTGTATTGACTACTCCAGGAGTATCTTATCTGACACGTCAGCAAGGAGCTACTGCTGGAATCATGATCTCTGCATCCCATAATCCCGTTCAAGATAACGGAATCAAATTTTTTGGATCTGATGGATTTAAGTTATCAGATGTTCAGGAACTGGAAATAGAAGCACTTATAGATTCAGATGAAGATACCTTGCCACGTCCAAGTGCGGAAGGCTTAGGAACTTCAGAAGAATATAAAGAAGGTATGTTGAAATACATTCAGTTCTTGACACAGACGATCTCTGGTAGTCTTACAGGACTTCATGTTGCTTTAGATGGAGCAAACGGGGCAGCTAGTCCATTATTGAATCGTCTCTTTGCAGATCTTGATACTGACTTTGATGTTACAGGTGCCTCCCCTGATGGATTGAATATAAATGCGGGAGTTGGGAGCACACATCCAGAACACTTAGCTGAATTTGTACTGGAAAAAAATGCACATGTTGGATTATCATTCGATGGTGATGGTGATCGCTTGATTGCGGTAGATGAATTGGGAAATATCGTAGATGGAGATAAGATTCTCTATATTTGTGGTAAATTCATGCATGATGAAGGTCGCTTGAAAAAAAATACAATTGTATCTACTGTAATGAGTAATATAGGCTTCTATAAAGCAATAGAACAACATGGTCTAGAGTCTGTAAAAACACAAGTTGGAGATCGTTATGTAGTGGAAGAAATGCTGAAAAGCGGTTATAATCTCGGTGGTGAACAGTCTGGGCATGTGGTATTCCTTGATTATCATACAACAGGTGATGGTTTACTTACAGGTATCCAGTTGTTAAATGTGATGAAACAAACAGGTAAGAAATTATCTGAATTAGCAGAAGAAGTTTCTACTTTTCCTCAAAAATTAGTAAATATTCCTGTGACAGATAAACATAATGTTATGCAAAATGAAGCAATTAAATCTGTTATTGAAGAAGTAGAAGCAGAAATGGCTGGAAATGGCCGTGTTTTAGTTCGCCCAAGTGGAACGGAGTCATTATTACGTGTAATGGCTGAAGCGGAGACTGAAGAAGCTGTTGTAAACTATGTAGAACGTATTGCGGATGTTGTTCGTGCAGAGTTAGGTACAAATTAATACTTTAAAGTTTAAACAAGCTGAGAATATAAAATCTTGGCTTGTTTTTTTGTGCAGAAAATTACAAAAATGATAGTAATAAAATATAGCAATCGGTATAATGAAAATACTGCTGGATATACATAAAATCAGAAAATGAAGATCAAGGAGAGATGGATAATGAGAGACCTAGAAATAGTGCAGTCAAAATTAAGCATTTTGATCAGGAAATTAAATGATGCAAAAAACGATGTTCAATACTGTACAAATCAATATAATCAAGCAAAAGTACAGTATGAAGAAGAGACAAAAGATATAGAAGAAGCGGAAGAAAAATCTTTTGCATACTTCATACGTAATGTTATTGGATCACAAGAAAGGAAAATCGAAAAAGAAAAACAGGAGCAAATCGAGGCAAGATACCAGCTAGATAAAGCAGCAGAACAACTTGAAGAAGCAAAAGCTAACTATGTGCAATTAGAATTTAATGTGACCAAAATTAGATCTGAACTGGAAGAACTTAAAAACCTGCTATTTATTAGCGATCCAAGTTACCATCAAAAAGTAGATGAAGAATCTAAAAAAAGAATGGGATGGCGCCAGGAACTGGTTGAGGTTGATGAAGCATTTAGTGCAGAAGAAAACATACTCAATAGAATTGATGAAGCCCTTAAACATCTCAGCTCTGCTAACAATTGGTCCACAATGGATATGTTGGGCGGAGGTTTTTTCACAGATATGATGAAGTACGATAAAATTGATGAAGCAGAAAATCTTATGTCCAAAGTAGAATCGGAGTTACGTCGATATGAATTGGAACTCAGAGATGTCGAATATGAATGGAATAGCAGTTATGAATTTATTTCAGGAGGACATAGAGCGATGGATATCTTTTTTGATAATATATTCACGGACATCAGTAATAATAATAAAATCAATAAAAATATCAGTAGCCTAGAAAATCTTAAACAACAGATTCTGACTGTACAGAATCGCTTAAGAAAGATGAAAAGAGAAATAGATGAGAAAATAGCATTATCCGAACAAATTTATGAATCATTCGATTCATAAATCAGTCTTAAGCACGATATAATCTTTAGATGAATTTGAGTATGATAGAAGTGTAGAAGTAAAACAACGAATGTCATATAAAAATTCTAAAGGAATGAGTAGATTTTATGGATGCAGAAACAAAAATGCTATTTCAACTTGCTAAGGTAAATGACTGGGAAACGCAGAATAAGGCTTTTTTACTGCTAATCGAAACAGTGAGTAATAAAGCAGATTGGGTCTATGAAGTCTGGGATAAATTAGTTGAAGATCTATCATCATCTAACATAGAGCTCAGATTAAGAGCGGGACAACTATTATCTTACTTAGCAACTAGTGATACAGAGAAGCGCATCCTCAAAGTCTTTCCGGAAATCTGGAACATTACTTATGATCTCAACCATGAATTTTCCGTAGATCTCTTTCAGGCTACATGGAAGATTGGACTAGCGGGAACAGAACAAAGAAGTATGCTGTTTCAAGCGTATGAAGAACGATTTAAAGAGACATTTATAGATTTAGAGAGTAATGATGAAATTGTAAGATTTTATATTTTAAAAAATCTCATAAGATTATATGAACAGTTACAAGATGAAAGAACTGCAGATCTGATACAAAAACTATTGTATCTAGAATCTGAAAGTAGATACAAAGTTAATTATCAATTATAAACACAAACGCATATTCAGGTAAATAGCTATCTGAATATTTGTAGGAGGGTACCTATGTTATCTGTAGGAGAGATTAGAAGTACAGCAAGACAAATATTAAATGGAAAATGGAAGGATGCTGCGCTGCTGAATGTGATTCCAGTCTTGATTGCAATTATTTTTACTGGAGAAGCATCGAATACATTAGACTTTTTTGGAATAGAGTTTTTTGATCAGAATGTGGTAAATGAAGCAACTGAATATGGTATGAATAATTTTATAAACTTTAAAAGTATTATAGTTGATTTAGTGGCTATACTCTTTGCGACTGGTGTGGCATTCACGTTACTTGATCTAGTTCGCAACTCGCATTCTAAAATTGATCCACTTAGTGATTCATTGCGGATATTTAAACAAGGGCATGTTATACAAGTGTTAGCTATTTATATCATAACAGGATTTTTTGTTATTTTATGGTCACTTTTACTGATTATACCTGGGATAATAGCATCTCTTGCTTATTCTCAAGCATACTATATCTATAAGGATTCAGAGGCAAATGGAGAAAACTTAACAGTAATGGATTGTATATCACGTAGTAAAGAGTTGATGGCCGGATATAAAGGAAAGCTATTTCTTCTGGAATTAAGTTTTATAGGTTGGCATTTAATTGGTGCTCTTACTTTCGGTTTAGGATACCTTTTTATAACGCCCTATATTCAGACAGCTAAAGCTGTTTTTTATAATGACTTGTTAGATAATTCTCAAGTATACTAGAATCTATTAAAATAGTAATTGACTTAAATTTCTAACAGTGATATTATGACCTCACATCAAAACTACTTTGGAAAGGAACCTGATTTTTGAATAATTCATTTTTGAACATGAATAATGCCTGCTGTTGTACTTGTTGCACAGTTTATTCTTCATGCCTTCAAAAATATTTTATCAAAATCAATGGTCTTCTCTAACATTAATTAGATACTCCTGGAATTTTTGCAAAAGGGTAGAGTTAGCTTAATCCAACCTGATTTTAGTAAAATAACGAAAGCGCATGAGGATATTCCTTGTGCGCTTTTTTGTGCTTTCTAGAGTAAAGTATCCAAAGATAATTATGAAATAATATAAAAAGGAGTGAAAGTAATGATTTACGATAATATAACCAAACTCATTGGGAAGACTCCGATGTTTGAAGTAAAAGGTTTCGATATACCACAAGGATCAAGAATACTTGCGAAGCTTGAAATGTTTAATCCAGGTGGAAGCATCAAAGATAGATTAGGGAAAAAACTGATCGAAGAGCCTTTTAAAAAGGGGCTCATCAATAGTAAAACAACAATTATAGAACCCACAGCGGGGAATACGGGTATAGGGCTAGCTATCTCAGCCTTAACTTATGGAATGACTACGATTTTTGTTGTTCCGGAAAAGTTTAGTCAGGAAAAACAGCAGTTAATGAAAGCATTAGGGGCTAAAATTATTCATACCGCTACTAATGAAGGAATGAAAGGGGCGATAGAGAAGGCAAAAGAACTAAAAGAGACTATTCCAAATTCTTATTTACCACTGCAGTTTGAAAATGAAATGAATCCAAGAGCCTATTATGAAACGCTCGCTCCAGAAATCATAGCAGATTTAGAAAATCATTATCCAACAGCTTTTATAGCTGGTGCTGGAAGTGGAGGAACATTTAGTGGGGTAGCACAGTATCTAAAAGAGCTGAATGAGAACATTAAAACAGCTGTAGTAGAACCAGAAGGATCTATATTAGGAGGAGGTCTGCCGGGACCACATGATACCGAAGGAATTGGAATGGAATTCATACCAGGGTTTTTAAAATTAAAATGGGTTGATCAGGTTTATACAATTACAGATGAAGAAGCTTTTTATTATACAAGAGAGCTTGCCAGACGAAATGGTTTGTTTGTTGGTAGTTCTAGTGGTGCCGCTTTTGCAGGAGCATTGAAGGAAGCTAGAAACTTACCAGAAAATAGTACGGTTGTTACTATTTTCCCAGACAGTAGTGAACGGTACCTATCAAAAAACATTTATAAAGGAGCAGAATAATATGAGAATGAAAACGACTTATATACACGGTGGAATCAGCCATGATGAGGCAACGGGATCAGTTAATGTCCCGATTCATCAGACATCAACATATAAACAAGATAAAGTGGGTGTTCATAAAGGATATGAATATTCTAGAACTGGTAATCCAACTAGAGCAGCACTAGAGGCGTTGATTGCCGATATGGAAGGCGGAATTCGTGGATTTGCATTTGCTTCTGGTTCAGCTGGTACTCATACGATATTCTCTCTTTTCTCAAAAGGAGATCATATTATTGTTGGAGATGATGTATACGGAGGAACGTATCGATTGATGGATAAAATCTTAAAACGGTTGGGACTAACCTTCACTATCGTAGACACTACTAAAATCGATGCGATCGAAGCATCAATCCAAGATAATACAAAAGCAATATTTCTAGAGACACCAACAAACCCTTTACTCAAAATAACAGATATTCAAGCAGTAGCAGAAGTCGCGAAAAAACATAATATCATTTCAATTGTAGATAATACATTCGCTACACCGTATCATCAGAAACCTTTAGAATTAGGTGCTGATATCGTCTTACACAGTGCATCAAAGTATTTAGGAGGACACAGTGATGTTGTAGCAGGATTAGTCACGACAAATGATAAAAAGTTAGCTGAAGAACTCGGCTTTTTACAAAATGCTATAGGAGGAATTCTTGGACCTCAAGATAGTTGGATCATTCAAAGAGGAATCAAGACATTGGCTATACGTATGGATGCACATGAATATAATGCCTTAAAAATCGTAGAATTTCTTGATCAGCATCCCAAAGTTTTTAAGGTTTATTATCCAGGACTGGCTTCTCATCCGGGATATTCAATTGCAAAAAAACAAATGACTGGATTTGGTGGAATGATTTCTTTTGAATTAACAGAAGGACTATCTGCGAAATTATTTGTTGAAAACCTTAAATTGATTACTCTTGCAGAAAGCCTTGGAGCAGTTGAAAGTCTTATAGAAATTCCAGCACTAATGACACATGGATCTATCCCGAAAGAAGATCGGTTGAAATCAGGAATAAAAGATGAGTTAATTCGATTGTCTGTTGGAATAGAAGATTTAAAAGATTTAATTGAAGATTTGGAATTAGGATTCGCTAGTATTTAAACTAGATAGTTAAAAGGAGAAGTCATGGAATCCTTCAATGAATTGATTCAAACTTATAAAAAGAACGATCCAGCAGCTAGGACAGCTATAGAAATTTTACTAACCTATCCAGGAGTGTGGGCATTATTTTATCACCGGATAGCGCATTTTCTTTATTTGAAGAATATAAAGTTACTGGCACGAGTCCTATCCAATTTTGCTCGGTTCATGACAGGAATCGAAATTCATCCGGGTGCAACAATAGGGAAGAGGCTTTTTATAGACCATGGTATGGGAATCGTTATTGGTGAGACTGCTGAGATTGGAAACGATGTACGAATGTTTCATGGTGTAACACTTGGTGGGAGAGGAAATACAACGGGTAAACGGCATCCAACGATTAAAGATGGGGTTCTTTTATCTGCACATGTCCAAGTCATTGGCAAGGTTACTATTGGAGCAAAAGCAAAGATTGGGGCTAGTGCAGTAGTGCTCAATAATATCCCTGAAGGTGTGACAGCAGTTGGAATTCCAGCTCACGTTGTCAAAACAAAAGAACAGAATGAAAAAGCACAGTTCGATCTTTAGATTGGAGAGTAGATAATATGGGAAGAGAATTCTTAAATGTTTTTTCAGAATGGGCTGAAGAGTATGATGCTTACGTCCAAGGAAAAGATCAACAATATAAAGAGGTATTTGCAGACTATGATAGAATTCTTGAAGAAATTGTTGAAAAGAGCAGCGATAATGTGATGGAATTTGGTATAGGAACAGGGAATTTGACCTATAAATTATTAAATGCTGAAAAGAATGTATTTGCGGTAGAACCTTCTAGTCAAATGCGCGAATTAGCAAACAAAAAGCTTCCAGAACACTTTATGGTTTATGATGGAGATTTACAGCAATATCCTACTCCGCCCCATAAAATAGATACTATCGTGAGTTCTTATGTATTTCATCATTTGACGGATGAAGAAAAAAGTATTGTGTTAAAACAATATAATCAACTGTTGACATTTGGAGGAAAAGTTATTTTTGCAGATACCATGTTTATTTCTGAAGCAGCCTATAAATTAATGATTGAAGAAGCAATGAATATGGGGTATGCTGAATTGGTAGAAGATTTGAATAGAGAGCACTATCCGCTATTACCCGTAGTTTATGAAGCTTTAAAACAAGCTGGATTCTCAGATCTCTCATTTAGACAAATGAATAAATTTGTCTGGATATTTGAAGGAACAAAAATGTCCTACTAAAATAATCAATCAATAACCAATTAGTGCAGGAAATCGTACTAAAGTATAAAAGGAGAACATAGATCATGACTGAAAAAAGAATGAATGTTGAAAGTTTTAACTTGGATCATAATAAGGTAATTGCACCTTATGTAAGAGTAGCGGATCGCAAAACAGGGGCCCATGGAGATATTATCGTAAAATATGATGTTCGTTTTTCACAACCTAACAAAGAACACATGGATATGATGGCGGTTCATTCACTAGAGCATTTGACAGCAGAGCATATTCGCAATCATGCTGATTATGTAATCGACTTTGGACCAATGGGATGCCAAACAGGGTTTTATCTTACAGTATTGAATCATGAAAATTATGACGAAATACTAAAAGTGTTAGAGCGCACTATGGAAGATATACTAGAAGCGGATGAAGTACCAGCAAGTAATGAGAAACAGTGCGGTTGGGCAGCTCATCATACATTAGAAGGTGCAAAAGAAGTAGCACGTGAGTTTTTGTCCAAACGGAATGAATGGAATATTGTCTTTGCAGAAGATACAGAATAAATAGTTAAATGGAGACTGTCTCAATTTGAGCTGTCTCTTTTTCTTTTGACACAACATGGTATAATAAACAAAATTGGAAAAGGGGAGAACAATATGGGAGAGATTTACATAGGTCTTTACGAAAAATTGCTGGAGTCTTACAATGATCAGTTTTCAGTTAATGGTATTTCAGGGGAGAGATTAGCTGAAAGGCTTAGTATATTGGCGAATATTGGGTTGACAGAAGATAATGGTTCTAGAAGACCGGGATTTTCTACATTGGAAAGAGAAGCAAAAGACCGAGTGATAGAATGGATGCAGGAGGCAGGTTTAGCAGTCAGTGAAGATGGAGCAGGGAATATTTTCGGGCGTCTGGAAGGAAAAGATAGTAAAAAAGCTGCTATCATGAGTGGGTCACATGTAGATACGGTTCCTAATGGCGGACATTTTGATGGAACAATCGGAGTGTTATCTGCTTTAGAAGTCGCACAAGCCTGGAAGGATACAGGGTATGTTCCAGAGAAACCGTATGAAGTAGTAATCTTTACGGATGAAGAAGGCTCACGTTTTAACGGAGGGTTAACAGGAAGCGAAGCTATGGTAGGAGACACTGATATGGAAAAAACACTTCTGAGAAAAGATTACGATGATCGATTGTTTGAAGAAGTCATCCAAGATGTCGGTCTAACGGCACAAGTGTACAGTGAAACAGGTAGAGATCTTGACGAAATTGAAACGTTTGTCGAAGTACACATAGAACAAGGGAAAAAGTTAGAAAAAGCAGGGTTGCCTTGTGGGATCGTAACAGGAATTGCCGGGCCATACTGGTTGAAAGTAACGTTTGAAGGACTGGCAGGTCATGCTGGAAATACTCCAATGGATGACCGTAAGGATGCACTTGTTGCAGCAAGCGAGTTTATCCAAAAAATCAGTACACTTCCCCGCACAATTAATGATACAGCAGTTGCAACGGTTGGGAATATTCAAGTTAAACCAAATGGAACAAATGTTATACCAGGAGAAGTTATATTATTCGTAGATATTCGAGATATTCGGTTTGACTCAAGAACGGAATTAGTTGAAAAAATTGTTAAAACAGGCGAAAAAATTCAGGAACATACAGGTGTGAAATTTATGCATCAAAACGTTCATGACGTGGCTCCAGTTCCGATTTCTGAAAAGCGCCAAGAGAGATTGGCACAAAGTATGACTAGACTGGGAATCGAGCCTTACTACTTGTCGAGCGGTGCGGGACATGATGCTATGATCGTAGGAAGACATATTCCATCTGCTATGTTGTTTGTTAAAAGTAAAGATGGAATAAGTCATAATCCAAAAGAATGGTCTGACTTATCAGACTGTATCCAAACTATTCAAGTATTAAAAGACTATATTGAAAAATTACAAGTAGTATAAAAAAATGGTACAAGCCTTTTGAAGGACTTGTACCATTTTTGCTTACAGAATTAGAAAGTGTAAAATCAGTTTTTAATGAATGTATCTAGTCAAGCGTATCAGTGCCTAGAGAAAAAAGAGTGCTATTTTCTTTCCGGAACTGAACGGTAACGAAAAAAATTTAATAAATTAATCTCTGCTGCGTCCGCTGAAAATCAAGACTAGACGCAATACACTTAAGAACGAAGCAATTGCAGCAGCGATATAAGTTAATGCAGCAGCATTTAATACTTTGCGTGCTTGAGGAATTTCTTCTCGGCTCAATAGGCCTTGCGTTTCAAGAACCTGGATCGCACGATTTGAGGCGTTGAATTCTACAGGTAACGTGACTAACTGGAATAATAAGGTTAGAGAAAATAGTAAAATTCCAATATTAACCAACATCCCTCCACCTTCTCCTAGAAAGAAACCTAAGAAAAGTATTGGAAAAGCAGCTGTTTGCCCGAAGTTAGTTACGGGGACTAAAGCAGCACGTATTCTTAAGGGTGCATAATCATCACGATCTTGGAGAGCATGTCCTGCTTCATGAGCAGCAACCCCGATGGCAGCAACAGATCTTGAATTTCTAGTTGTATCTGACAATCTCAGCACATTCTCTTGAGCATTATAATGATCAGTTAGATTACCCCGAATACCTTCTAAGCGAACATTTTCTAGATGAGCGGCATCAAGGATTTTACGACAGACATCTGAAGCAGTATAACCATTTTTACTATTTACTTCACCATATTTACTATAAGTGGATTGGACGTACATACTTGCTAAACCTGAGATGATCATACCAATGATAATCAATATAAAGGTAGGATCCCAAAAAAATGGGAAAAAAGGCATAATTTTGACCTCCTGTTAAGTCATAGATTCTATAGTCTTGTTGTTTGTACTCTGTTATTATACCATATTAAATCATTGATTTCAGAAAGAATAGAAATAAATTTTTGAGTAATATATGAAGAAAACAAGAAAAAATGATTAATTAATCTAAAATATACCATTGCTAATTTATTGTTAAAATCTCAATAAGAACATACGGATATATGTCCTGTATATCGCCAGTATTAGTTGAGCAGAATTTATCTTTTTTATCCTATAGTAAGATATACGGTTAACTACCAATTTTTATATTTTAACTTGAAATGTAGTAGGCAAAATTGTATTTTAAATTTATACTGAAGTAGTTTAAAAAAATAGCATGATTTTCTTACATATCGTTATAATAAGCTTATCAAATAGTATATACGTGCTTTTATTTAAAGAACAAGAAATGAGGTAGAAAAAGTTGAAAAAGCTTTGATAAATTGGTTAGGATTACTAGGAATGATCAGCTTATTTTCTTATTCGGCAGCTGTAGTATTTAGTCCGCTAGCCTACCCAGGTTATAATTGGATGAAACAGGCTGTCAGTGATTTGAGTGCTACAAATGCACCTTCTTTAATGCTCTGGAATCAGTTGGCAGTGTTATTTGACATATGCGGATTGATTTCAGTTATGATGGTGTGCGTATTTATTCAAAGAAGATTAAATAAAGGATTACGAATAGGGATTTACTTGTTTGCTATTATGAATTGGATATCCGCTGTTGGCTATTCAGCATTTCCGCTTACTGCAGATAAATCTGTTTGGAATGTCCACAATATTATGCACATTACTGTAACGGTAATGGTTGTGCTACTATCTATCAGTTCTTTAGTAATGATTATGCTGGGAGGATACCGTAACCAGCAATACGTTTCCTTGGCAGTATGGGCAACGATAGCACTTTTGCTTATGGTAAGTGGTGCAATCGGAACAGCTGTTGTTTCAGAAGAATATTTTGGTATTCCAGAGCGCTTTAGTGTTTTTTCTGCTGCTGGGTTCAATGCAATTCTTGGAATTTACTTATTTATGGGATTTTCAGGAAACAGCTAATTCTATATGGAGTAGAAGTCAGCGACTATATAAAATGGAATAATAGTACGTTCTAAAAGAAAATATTATATAAATAAGAATAAACATATGGCTAAAAAAGAAAAGGGTATGTTAGGAATTTTATAACGAATCCTAACTGAAACTATAAAAACGTCTAATCAGTTGATTAGGCGTTTTTGTTATCATTACATTATTTAGTAAATTTACTTGTTAATATTTACTAAAAGGCTTACAATGAAATTAATAACTACAGAAAGAGGGAGTCGTATGGATAGAGAACAACTATTAATTGGATTTAAAGAAACGTTTGGTAAAGATGGAGAACGGATCTTTTTCTCACCTGGAAGAATCAATTTAATTGGTGAACATACTGACTATAACGGGGGAAAAGTTTTTCCCAGTGCAATAACAATGGGGACTTATGCAGTTATTTCAATGCGAAAAGACAGTTTAGTACGCGCCTATTCCGCTAATTTTCCTGATGATGGAATTCTGTCTTTTAAGTTGACTGATATTGAGTATAAACAGATGGATAAATGGACGAACTATCTTAAAGGCATGATTCACTATATTCAACAAAATTATGGGAAACTGCCAAATGGTTTTGAAATTTATATCAATGGAAATATTCCAAACGGAGCATCCCTTTCTTCATCGGCCTCTTTAGAATTATTGATAGGGGTCTTGGTAAATGAATGTTTTGAATTAGGAATTCCACGGTTGGATCTAGTTAAATTAGGAATGAAAACAGAAAATGAATTCCTTGGATTAAACTCAGGCATTTTAGATCAATTTGCAGTAGGAATGGCAAAGAAAAAGCACGCTATGTTACTTGACACAAATATACTGAAATATGAGCAAGTTCCTGTAGAATTACCCGATCATAAAATTTTAATTATGAATTCGCTGACTCGAAGAGAACTTGTAGATTCAGAGTACAATCTAAGAAGACAACAATGCGAAGAAGCGCTGAAAAAATTACAGACTGTAGTGAATGTGTCTTCCTTGGGAGAGCTAACAGAAGAAGCGTTCGAAAAAAATAAATTTATCATCAACGATGATGTGCTGACCCGTCGGGCAAAACACGCAGTTTATGAAAACGTCAGAACAGAACAAGCAGCAGAAGCATTAAAAGCGGGAGATTTAAAAACATTTGGTCAATTAATGAATGAATCACATACTTCATTGCATGAAGATTACGAAGTTACCGTCAAAGAAACGGATTTATTAGTGCAGTTAGCATGGCTTCAAGCAGGTGTTATTGGCGCACGAATGACCGGTGGCGGCTTCGGTGGCTGCTGTATTGCAATTGTCAAAAATGATGCAGTAGAGACCTTTATCGAAAATGTAGGAAAAGAATACAAAAAAGAAATTGGACATCCAGCTGAATTTTATATCGCAGAAACAGCTGACGGGACTAAGGAATGGGTTGAAGCATGAAAAAAGATGGACTGAAACAATCTCTGGATCATTCAATTGATCAAATCATTCTAATGTTTATTGATTGGTATGTTGAGAAAGGGAAAGTTGATCCTTTAGACCGTATTTATTTAGTAAATCAACTTTTAGAGTTACTTGGAAAGAAAGGTTTAGAAATAGAGCCTAGTCAAAAAATGATTAACCTCTCCCATTTAGACTTACTTGACCATTTGATCAAATATGCAGTAGATAATAAAATAATTGAAGATACTTCTTCTGAGAAAGATATATTTGGGGCTAAGATAATGAATATTGTTACCCCAAGACCTTCAGAAGTGAATGATCAATTCTGGAAACTTTATGCACAAGATATAATCAAGGCAACAGAGTACTTTTATGCGTTCAGCAAAGAAAGTAATTATATAAAGACAAGAGAAATTGCGAAAAATATTGAATATAAACATCAGACAGAATATGGTGAAATAGAGATTACCATCAATTTATCGAAACCAGAAAAAGATCCCAAAAATATTGCTGCAGCTAAAATCGAAAAACTGAATTATCCTGTAAACATGCTTTGCATGGAAAATGAAGGATATGCTGGGAATAAAACTCATCCAGGGCGATCCAATCATCGTATCATACGAATGGATGTATCAGGAGAGCTATGGGGGTTCCAGTATTCTCCTTATTCTTATTATAATGAACATGCAATTTTTTTATCAAAAGCACATCGTGCAATGAATGTAGGAGAACAAGCAATCAAGAATTTACTCGATATTTTAACTACACTACCGCATTATTTTGTTGGGTCAAATGCTGGTCTACCAATTGTGGGCGGATCAATATTATCACATGATCATTATCAGGGCGGCCGGCATACATTCCCACTAGAATATGCTGACATTGAACAATCTTTTCAATTAGAAAATTTGCCAGATGTCAAAGCGGGAATTGTTAAGTGGCCGATGTCAGTTATACGCCTACAAAGTGAGGATAAAAAATCTTTAGAACAAGCGGCTAAAAAAGTAATGGATACTTGGAAGGCGTATTCTGATCAATCTGTCGATGTTCTAGCTTATACAAACGGAACGCCACATAACGCTGTAACACCTATTGCTCGTAGAAGAAAAAAGTTGTTTGAATTAGATTTAGTGCTTAGAAATAATCGAACAAATGATAAATTCCCAGATGGTATTTTCCATCCCCATCCCAATGTTCAACATATAAAAAAAGAGAATATCGGTCTAATCGAAGTAATGGGACTGGCTATATTGCCTCCTAGATTAGAAAGAGAATTAGAGTCTGTAAAAGAGTTTTTGTTGGGTGGGGAGATACAAGTTGCCCCTGTTCATCAGAAATGGGCAGAAGCATTAAAAGAGAAAGAAAATCTAATAACCCCTGAGAATGTTACAGAAATTATTTATCATGCAGTAGGTGAAATTTTTTTGCAGGTCTTAAAAGACGCTGGTGTATTTAAAAGAGATGAACAGGGGAAAAAGGCATTTATACGTTTCCTTGAACTATTGAAAAAAGTATAAAATAAAAATTATTTTTTATTATCAAGCTATGAGCATATTAGGAGGAAGTATAGTGGACATTACAACAAAATTTTTCGGCATGTTTCAAAATCAGGAAGTCATAGAATATACACTGACTAATTCAAATGGTATTTCATTATCTGCCATTCCCTATGGTGCAATCGTTACGAAAATTGTTACTCCAGATAAAAATGGAGAGAAAGCAAATATTACATTGAATGTTGAAAGCTTAGAAGATATGGTTGCCCATAGACCGTTTTATGGAGCAACGATCGGCCGAGTTGCCGGACGTATCACTGATGGGCAATATATAGTTGAAGGACAACAAGTACAACTAGATGTGAATGAAAAAGGAAACCAGCTACATGGAGGACCGGTAGGATTAGACACTAAATTATGGAAAGTAAAAACAAAGAATGAAGAGGATCATGCTAGTATAATCTTTTCCTGCAAAAGTCTCGCTGGAGAAAATGGCTATCCTGGAAATCTTGAAGTCGAAGTTGAGTATCGACTGACTGAAAAGAATGAATGGAAGATTTTATATACAGCTCATACAGATGCAACAACGTTATTCAATCCAACTAATCATATTTATTTTAATTTGACAGGAGACATTAAACAAACGATCTTAAATCATAAATTGCAGCTTTCTAGTTCTAAATACGGAATGCTTGGAGATAGAAACTTACCAACTGGAGTATTAAAAGATTCTTCAGGAACTGCATTTGACTTTTCTGAGTCAAAATTAGTCCGGGAGGCAGTTTTATCTGATGATCCACAGATAAAATCAGTATCTGGGTTAGATCATCCATTTGTATTAGAACAAAAAGGTGAAGCTGTTCAAGCTGTACTTTCTGAAGAAAAAAGTGGACGTCAAGTGATTATGAGTACGGAAGAAAATAGTGTGGTCATTTTTACGCATAATAAGGAAATGGATGCTTTCCAAATTCAGGGAGAGCCAGCTAAACAATATGCAGGAATCACTTTAGAAGCACAAACATTACCTGATGCAGTTAATCAGTCTAAGTTTGGAAACATTTTCTTACAACCTGAGCAAACATATCACTCACAAACTATGTATCGATTTAGTGTACTAGAATAATTAAATAAAAGGTGCTCTCTGGAGCATCTTTTTGTACAATAAGTGATGTATAGTTAGAAGGAGTGAACAAATGGCTACATTAAAAGATATTGCAGAAAAAGCAGAGGTCTCAACTTCAACAGTTTCAAGAGTACTCAATTATGATCCAACTCTTTCCGTAGGAGCTGAGACAAAAAAGAGAATATTTGAAGCAGCTGAAGAATTAGAATATAAAAACCATCGCAAGAAAACCCAACAAAAAAAATTGAAGTTGGCCATTGTAAATTGGTATACGGAAGAAGAAGAGTTGAATGATTTATATTATTTATCAATTCGATTAGGTGCGGAACAGCAAGCACAGCAAATGGGATATGATATCGTTCGAATTTATCATAGACAAGAAGACAAACTGGAAAAAGATCTAGCAGGAGTTTTAGCAATAGGAAAATTCAGCCCGGCTCAAGTAGAAGAGTTGAGAAGACAAGCTACTCAAGTCTGTTTTGTAGATTATGTTCCTCGGGATCGTGCGAATGATACTGTTTTAATAGATTTTAAAGAAGCTATGAAACAAAACATTGATTATCTGATTCAAGCTGGACATCAAAAAATAGGATTTATAGCCGGAGAAGAATCATACAGTGATTCTTCGGGAACATGGACAGATCCAAGGACTAGTTACGCTAGGAGATATCTTAAAAAACAGGGAATTTATAACGAAAACTATTTTTTTAAAGGTGCTTTTCGTGTAGAGGACGGTAAAGAAAATATGGAAAAAGCGATCAGTATACTAGGCAAAGAAAACTTGCCTACTGCCTTTATTGCTGCCAATGATGCCATTGCAATAGGTTGTCTGAAAGCATTGTACGAAAATAGAATTAAAGTACCGGAAGAAGTCAGTATTATTGGTTTCAATGATATCTCGACTGCAAAATATATTACTCCAGCTTTAACGACAGTAAAAGTCTATACAGAAGAAATGGGAAGGTGCGGTATCCAGCTTCTTCATGAAAGGATACATGAAGACAGGGAAGCGATTAAAACTGTGATATTAAGTACAAAGCTGATTAAAAGAGATAGTGCATAAAGAAAAAAAGAGGCTGGGACAAAAGTCTTAACAAACAAATAAGATCCGCTGAAAATCTACTTGAGATTTCAGTGGATCTTATTTGTTTATGTAAGCAAAAGGAGCACGGCTTTGGTATAATATAATCACCACAAAAACATCATAGAAAGGGTGCTCCTTATGTATACTCAATATACCATGAACCAAACAACCTTGCCATTAGAAATGAACTGTTACTTACCAGAAAATCATATCGTCTACTCTATTCATCAAGTTGTGGAAGATTTAGATGACTCGCAATATCACTTAATTGAAAACGACTTTGGTCGCCCGGCTTATCACCCGAAAGTTTTACTCAAAGCGCTACTATTTGCCT
>NZ_FOSJ01000015.1 GCF_900114235.1 Marinilactibacillus piezotolerans
ATTACTTAAAGTAGCCGGGAAACTTGTCCAAACAGGTAGGCAAGTCTATCTTAAACTGTCTAGTTATCACGTTTATCATAAAGAATTCTATGCTGTCTTCGACCGCCTGAGGCGGTCCCATTCATGGGTATAAACTAAGCGGATACTATTTATTTAAGAGAAAAGTTCCAAGGGATAAGTGTGCCCAAAATTATACAAAAGTAATTTTTGGGCACTTACAAAAATGAAAAGAGTCTTTAAAAAGATTGTTTTGGGCAAAAGTTATCAAAATAAATAAAGCGAGAATGATTTTTTTAAGAGATTTACTTAAAATACAGAGTTATGAATTATTCAGGCTATATAGATAATATTATTGAATTAATAAACCCATTTATAAATAGAATAACATAACTAATATTTGGGTTCAAAAATGCTCTTATTCCCTTTAATCTTTGGAAGGCAAATCTTCTATTGAATCTATTTCCATATATTCAGGGACTGTAAACGCATTAACCGCACCACCAAGATTTTCTCCAAGATCATCAATATCTTCTCCATACTCTTCCATGAAAGCACCATGTGTCGATGGTAACCAAGGAGCTAGACTGGCGTCTGCTTCTCCAGTAGCAATCGACTGAAATATGATAGCTGGATCCACACTTGTAATCGTTACTGAGTATCCTTGTTCTTCCAAGACTAATTTCATTACATTAGCAGAAGCACGTTCTGAATCCCATGGAGTCGACACTAATTGTATTGCTTCTCCATTAACCGGCTCCGTACCAGCTACCCATTCATCTACTTTATCACGATTATCTTCAATCCAGTCTGCTGCTACTTCTTCAAATGGTGTATCTTGAGCCTCCAGCATAACTTCTTGCATATCTTCTACTTCCCAGTTAAACGCATCTAAAATAGCATAGGCATCTGGTAGATCATTCTCTAACCCAGTTCTAGCAATAGTATGAATCTGTTCTTCTTCTCCAAGTGCTAATTCTGGGTCTTCTAGCATCTTCAAATCATATCTCTCAAACATCCAATGCGGCGCCCAACCTGTTACTACTATCGGTTCTTCATTTTGAATAGCTTGTTCTAATTGTGTAAGCATTCCTGCTGTAGAGCTTTCTTGCAGCTCCCATCCTTCTAAATTATCGTAAACTTCCAGAGATTCTCTAGCTAATCCTGTGAGCCCTGCACCAGGTTCTATCCCAGTGATGGTGTAATCCATTTGCTCTCCTAAATTGGCTTCTTCTGTATCCTCTGCTCCGCCTTCACTACTACATCCGGCAAGTAACAAAGCCCCTGATACGATTGATATGGCTCCTATTGTTTTACGGTAAGTCATTCTTTTCCTCCTCATGATTTGGCTGCTATCTATTAGCTAATTCAAAAATCCCTAAAGTATAATTGTATGTATTTATTTTATTTCGAGTATAATTCTCAAAAAAAATAAACCATCTTATCCCTTTTTAAAACGATCCACGCTAGTCAGATAACAGACTCCACTTATCAGGTTAACATAATATAGAAAAATATTCAAAAATCATACTTTTTTCTTAATCTTTAAGAAATAATATACATTTACTTTAATGGTTACTTAGAGCTGGTTTCTTACCTGGGATCATATTATACTGCACTTCGTATTTCTTAACTGAATCAACCGTTATTTCTACAGTTTTTTTCATGCAAGACTTATTCATCGAAACTATAACTGATGATTAAAAAAAAGACTTCTCAAACCTTTGACAAAAGTTTAAGCAGTCTTTGATTAGTATTTAATTTTTCAAATATATAGTGCTTACCAATAATTAGTCTGATACTTTAAGAATAATTTTGCCTGTGTTTTCATTGTCCTCCATTTGACGGTGTGCTTCTTTTGCTTCTTCAAAAGGTAGTACAGAATGAATAATTGGTTTTATCTTACCCTCTTCAATCAAAGGCATAACATTGTCTATAAATTCTTTAGTCAATTCAGCTTTATATTCGTCACTTCTAGGTGTCAACAGTGTTCCTTTCAAAGAAACTCGTTTCTGTATCAATTTCATAAGTGAGACTTTTTCTACAACCGTTCCACCTAATGCCCCAATCAATACCCACCTGGCATCCAACGCACAACTGGATAGATTCTTATCCCAATAAGAAGCCCCTACGAAATCTAAAATGACATCAACTCCTTTATTATCGGTTACGCTGTTTACAATCTCATCAAAGGAATCTTTTTTATAGTTAATGGTATGATCTGCTCCTAGTTCCTTAGCTACAGACAATTTATTATTATGACCTGCCGTTGCAAATATAAAAGCGTCACTTAAGTGCCGCGCTAGTTGTATAGCGGCTGTCCCTACTCCGCTGCCAGCAGCATGAATGAGTACTCTCTGCTTGGGTTTCAATTCTCCTAACCAATACAGTGTCTGATAAGCCGTTAAAAATACTTCTGGAATTGCAGCAGCTTCTTCCATCGTCAGTGAATCATGGAATAAAATTGCACGATCTGCAGGCATCGTAACGTATTCGGCATAACCTCCATGATTAACTAGTCCAGCAACTTTTGCTCCCGGATTTAATTTGGATTCAGAGGAGTGATTTTCAACAACTACTCCACTTACTTCTACTCCAAGTATAGGATATGGAGTAGCAAGAGAGGGATTTTGTCTTGTCACAGTATCCGTTCTATTGATGCTCGCTGCTTTTACTTTTATCAGAATTTCTCCATCTTTCGGTTCTGGTTTCTCCCTATTTTCTATTATTAATTGTTCTCTTGAACCAGGTTCTTTTATCGTCCATGCACGCAATACAGTCGAGCTCCTTTACTTTTTTATACTATTTACTTCCTACTATCTCAGAAAGGATATTCATTCTAAATTCACTTAAATAGTTCCTATATTTAAAGGGTACTTCTATTATTAGAACTAGTCAATTTTTTATATTCATTCCTCAATATAGATTATACTGTTTAATTTTATAATTAAAGTTGAATCAATTAGACATATAATTTAATTTCGATATCTGATAAACTATTTTAAACTACATATACAACTGGGAGATAGACATATGTTAAGAAAAATCAGGCTTTCTGATGCAGAAAGAATTAGGAAAATCAATATAGAAGAATTAGGTTATGAAGTATCTATTGATCTAGTTAATCAGCAGATTAAGAAGTTATCAAATGACAGTACCCATCATTATTTTTCAGTATACGAGGATGAAGAAACTGCTAATACTATTGGATACGTCCATGCAGAAATTTATGAATCACTTTATGCAGAACCAATGTTTAATGTCATGGCGCTAGCAGTAGACAAGGATCATCATAAAAAAGGCATTGGTAAAGTTCTAATGCAAGCTTTGGAAAAAGAAGCTCTGCTTAGAGGACTCACCGGAGTTAGACTAAACTCCGGTGAAGTCAGAACTGAAGCTCATAAGTTTTATGAACATATTGGCTATGAATCGAACAAATATCAGAAAAGGTTCGTTAAATTTCTTTAGCAAATTTTTCTTTGCAAAAAAAAGAAGACTTAGCCTCTCTTAAGTCTTCTTTACTTATTTAATAATCGCCCCAATTGTTAGTTATCTGTTGAATTTCTTTGTCCTACTTGATATTCATCTGCACGTGCAAACATGTATGCTACTGTTCTTGGTTTTTCCCCAACTAATTTTTCAAAGTCATTTGTGAAAGTAGATAGTTTTCCTTCACGAATCGCTTGTCCGAAGGTTACCATACCGTCACTTGAGTAAGGAGCTGGAGAATCTTTTTGGAATTCACCATCTGTGGTACGCGGAACACCCAATGCATCAAAAACAGCATAGTTTTCTTCATCAGTAGTCGCTTTGTAAGTAACATGATTTCCCGTTTGTTCATTACCAATTGCCACAAATTCACTCATCGTCAATGATTCAGCACCATTTACATTTATGATTTCATTTTTTAAACCATCATTTACTAATGCATACATCGCTGCTTTAGCACAGTCTTTTCGTGAGATAAACGGCATTTGTCCATCTCCCGCATTATTAGCAAGTACACCATCTGCTTCGGCAGAGTTCAAATAAATTGTAATCATTGCTTCTGCATATTGAGAGTTTCTCAAGAATACATAATCTAATCCAGATTGTTCAATATACTGTTCAGTAAATGCATGATCAATTTTTTCTACGCTTGGATTTTCCGGATCTTGAGCGTTCACTAGAGAAGTATAAAGAATCCTGCTTACACCTGCTTTTTTCGCAGCATCTACAGCATTTTTATGAGCACGTTGTCTCTTTTCTCCAACAAAAGGAGCTGAGATGATCAGTAATGCATCTCCACCTTTAAAAGCTTCTTCTAACGTTTCCGGGTGGTTGAAATTCGCAACACGAACATCAAATCCTTTATCCTTAAATTCCTTCAAACCTTCTTCAAAAGGACAAGTAAAAATCAGATTTTCTTTATCTGTTAATTTAGTTATATTCCGCGCCACATAACCACCAAAGTTTCCGTCTACCCCTGTTACAATGTACTTTGTCATGTGAATCGACTCCTTTATCTATAGTTTGTGATTCTTTTATCAATAATACGATTTTAGTATAACACTCTATAAAAAGAATCAAAGATACTATATTCTAATAGTAATGATTAGTAAAACTTATTAAGATACTGTACTGAAATAGTCTGAACATAACTCTATAAATACTTTTACATCTTCTCGAAGATTTCTTTTTCTTCTACCTACCGCAAATGTTGCTCCATGGTGAGAATCATTAATATCTAAAATATGAACTTTGTCTGTCTCATTAATTACTTCTTTGCTAGTCCACGCAATGCCTCGGTTCAATCTAACATCCAAAATAAGCTCGTCTAAGTTGTCTACATACTTCACAATATTAGGAGTGAATCCATCTTCTCTAAATGACCGCATAAAATCCGCATAGAAATTAGGTCCTGATTTTTTCGATAATGAAACCACTGGAACATTTTTCAACTCTTTTGAATCAATACTTTTGCATTCAGCTAATGGATGTTCGGGTGAACATATCACACAAATTTTATGTTTGATTAATTCTGTTACGGCTATAGTGGTATGATAAGAAAGATCATTTGATATTCCAAAAGCTACATCTAGTTCACCACTCAGAAGTTGATCAACACCTGATGAAAAACTACATTTTGTTACTTTGATTACTTTCTCCGGATATAACTTTTCATAACGAACAATAATATTAGGTAAATGTTTTGATTCTAACGGCCCAGTAATTCCGATATGTAGTATCTCTTCTTCTGCGTTTGCGAGTTTGTACATCTCATTTAACACATCAACTTCTTTATATAGGATATCTTTGCAGAAAGCATAATATTTTTCTCCTGCTTTTGTTAGTCTTGGTTTATAAAATGTACGATCAAATAAAGGAATATTCAAATCATTTTCTAAAGAAGCTACTTGCTGACTAATAGCTGATTGAGTGATATAGTGAGCTTTCCCCGCTGCTGAAAAAGAACCCTCTTCTACTACCGCTAAAAAATATAAAATTCTTTTATCTAACATCTCTTTACCTTCTTTACTTTTTCAATGCCCAGTTTACTGCTTCCATTGCATGAATAGTTGTCGTATCAAAAATTGGAATACTAGACTCTTTTTCTTTAATCAATAATCCAATTTCTGTACAGCTTAATATAATACCTTCTGCACCATTTTCTGCTAATTCTTCTATTACTTTTTCAAAATATTCACGTGATTCCACTTTGATTTTACCAAGACATAATTCACTAAAAATCACTTCATTGATCTTATTTCGTTTATCCTTAGATGGAATAACGACTTGAAATCCACTTTCTTCTATTCTAGAAATATAGAAGTCTTCCTCCATTGTATAACTTGTTCCAAGTAAACCAACTTTTCTTATATTAAATTTTTTCAATTCCTTGGCTGCAGCATCTGCAATATGTAAAATAGGTATATTGATTTTTTCTTCTATTGAAACAATCACTTTGTGCATTGTATTTGTACAAAGAACAATAAAATCTGCCCCGGCTTTTTCTAAAGACTGGGCTGCGTCAGCTAATTTTTCTCCTGCCCTATACCATTCTCCATTTATTTGATAATGTTCAATTTCTTCAAAATCCACACTATACATTATACACTCTGCTGAATGAAGCCCCCCTAATTCTTCTTTTACTTTTTCATTGATTAAAAATAGTATTCAGCTGAAGATTCCCAACTCATTCCACCGATTAAACCTATTTTTTTCATTTATAATCCTCCTATAAATTCCAAACGCTTTCTTTTACCAATTTTACTTTAAAAATATATAAATTAAAACCTATGTTTCTATTTCACTTTAAAAATTCTAAAAATAATCATACTTTTTATAATTTTAACTTTTATTGCAAAATGGTACTATCAAATAGAAAATATATTTAAGGAGGACGTTATGACGAAACTGATTATTATCAGAGGTAATTCTGGAAGCGGGAAAACGACTTTAGCTAAAGAATTGCAAGTACTTCTTGGAAGAAATACTATGCTTCTCTCTCAAGATGTAATTAGAAGAGACACGATGCGGACGCCCGATGGACCAAACTCGCTTATTATTCCGTTAATTTCTGATATGGTTCGTTACGGAAAAACCGTTTGCCCTTATATTATTGTAGAAGGGATTTTTAAAAGCGATTGGTATTTTAAAATGTTCGAGGAGTTAGTTGAAATCTGCGAAGAAAAAGCTGCTGCCTATTATTTTGAACTTACTTTTGAAGAAACTTTAAGAAGGCATCAAACTAGAGATAAAACTCAGGAATTCGGTGAAGAAGCAATGCGTCGTTGGTGGAACGAGAAAGATTACATAGACTTTCTCAATGAACAAACGTTAACAGCTACAGATGATTTATCAATGATTTTAAATAAAATCAAGAAGGATTTAAACCTTTTAAACTGAATTATCTGAAAAAAGTGCTGAAAAAATTCAGCACCTTTTCATGACTATCTATTTAAAATCAAACGTCTACAATTTTTCTTAACGTTTTCAAGATTTGCTTCCCATGTAAAGCGATAACTGACCAGAACATTACAGTACTGATCAAAAATGAAATCCAACTTGGTAAAGGATGGGTTGTCCAGCCAAGGAATAAAAAAACTAAAGGTATAAGCCCTAACAATGCAGCTGCCTGAAGATAGAGCACATAATCTCCAGTATCAAGACGTACGACTTGGATGGCTAAAAACATAGCAATCAATGCAAAAGTACAAATAATAGGAATTGAATAGGTTATTGACCAGGCTGACCATCCATTTGAATAGTCAAAGTACAGGCTAATTACAGACAAAAAAATAATTAAATAAACGATTCCTTTGGTTATGTTTCGACGCTTACGAATGATAATCAAGACGACCATCCACATACTCATAATTCCAAATAAAACATAGTCTAATCCAAAAACCTGAAAAGACCAGAACCATTGTATGATAAAGTAAGCCACAATAACCAAAACAGACACTAGTGAAAGCAGTTTAGTAACTTTCTCTCTGTTAAATCGTAAAGGAACAACTGGAAATGGTCCTTGGTTTTCTTCTTCATTTTCCTTCTGTTCAGCAAAAGGGCTCTGACAAAGAGGACATACATCCCAATCACCTTTTACTTTCGCATGGCACTGTATGCATTGTTTCATTTTATTTGGCTCTCCAATTCTTCTTTAGTCACCCTGTTTGTTCCCACTATAACCTCTATAGATTGTTCGGTCAGTAATTCCACAAATTTTTTCTGAATATCTGTTTCTATAAAAGGCGTTGTAAAACTTAGGGTGAGGCAATCTTCATGGCTGATCATACAAAACTGTGGACGAATTGCTGAAGTATGAAAATAGATACCTTGTATATATGGTAGGACTTCAGTAGGGAAATTTGCTTTCCCTAAGTTTGACATTGCAACTGTAACATTTCTATTATTAGAAAGATTAATTAATTTTAAAATTAAGTCTTTTAATGGTCGGACGGTTACTCTAATAAACGGATTTAACTCGAATGAAATAAATCGATTCACTCGTTTTTCCAGATATGTCGGGCTTGTCTGTGCTTTTAATTGTCTAGAAAGTTCCTGACATATTTCTGCAAGGTCTAGTTCTCTCTCATTTTCAAAAGTTATGGCTAAATGAGTTGTCGTGAAAAAATTCCGAGCAGAACTTGAAGGAAAAAATTGGCGGAGATTGACGGGTACAGAAATTGTCACTGTCGCTTTTCCTGATTTTTCTTCTTTAGTTTGATAAACAGATATGATATATAAAGCAATCAGATAAACTGTAAGGGAAACATTATATTGCTTTGCAAGCTCGATTATTTTTTTCAATGATAATTCTAGCTCAATCACTCGCATTCGATTATCCGGTGTTCTAGTTCCTTTGATACGGTAGATATGCTGTTCTTTCTTATTTTTTCCTCTATTTGTTTCTAACTCATTAGTCGTATCATCTGTGGACAGCTCTAATTTATTTGATTTTATTTCCCTGTCTGCTTCTCTATCTAGATAAATTTTTTCAAGCGCAGAAAGAGTTGCTTTAGTAAAATTCTTTTGTCTACTTTTTCTAAAATACTGTGCAAAGCTATCTTCTGACTGATTTGTTATTCTCTTTTGGTCTGGATTTTTTTCTATATCACTTGGTTCAAGATATTTGAACGATACATATTCAGAAATTAGGTCCTCAAAAAACCACAGCGCTCCTGTTCCATCAGATAGTGCATGAAACACTTCTAAGTGCACACGATTTTTATGATATAAAACTCTGAATAACAATTCTTTTCGGTCAAAATGATAAATAGTCGCGCAAGGGGACGTTGTCTCAGGCCTTATGACAGGCCTTAATTCGCTCTCTTCTAAATAATACCAGAATATTCCCCTTCTAAGTACGCTATGATACAAAGCGTATTGTTCATAAACTCTATCCAAAGCTCGCTGTAAATGTCTAGGATTAACATCCCCCTTTAATTCAGCACTCAAACGAAAAACTTTAGTATCCACATTATTTTTAGCTGCCAGAAAAATATTAGAAGCATTATCAAGCCTTACCCATTTTTGTTTCTCCATCAGCCTCTCACCTCTCTATTTGAGCTGTTTTGTTATGTACGTGTCAAAAAATCATTCATGATTCGATAGGCTTCATCTAAGGGTGCCGCGAATTTTGGATAAGTAATAAATCCATGAACGGCATTATTGACACGATGCAGTCTCACTTTATTTCCAGCTTCAAATAGAGCTTTTGCATACGCCTCCCCTTCATCACATAGTGGATCATATTCAGCCGTAATAACAAGCGTTTCGGGCTGATTCGACAGATCTTCTGCCATCAAAGGCGCAACTCGGTAATCTTTTCTGTCTGTCTCATCTGGGACATAGAGTTTCATGTAACTCTGAATTTTATCAATTGTCAGGCCATATTCATGTCCATTAGCTCTTATAGATTCAAATGGCGACTGTTCAGAATGATCCCAATATGTTACGGGATAAAGTAACACTTGTTTATACGGTATTGTCAGCCCTCTATTTCTTAGTAATAATGATACAACAGCTGCCAGATTTCCCCCAGCAGAATCTCCCATAATAATCCATTTAGATACATCTCCTGGCCCAGTAAATTCTAATTGTTCCAGTAAAATTTCAGCAACCCGAAAACAATCTTTTAATCCAGCAGGATATGGGTATTCAGGAGCTAAGCGATAGTCTACCGAATAAATAGTGCGTCCCAACGTATCTGCCAGATTAATACAAGCTCTTGTATAGGAATCGATATCGCCGATGACCCAGCCGCCCCCATGAATATACAAAACCGGCTCACTATATTTTTGTTCCTTTGGTTGGAATACTCGAACTCCAATTTCATGTGACTGATCTTCAGAATAAATCTGATCATCCAATATCCGATATGTTTTCTTGGGCTTAGCATAAAAAATTTGTTGTAGTTTTCTTATTGATTGATAATCTTCTTGAATGTCTATCCTCGGTGATGATAACAACTTTAAAATTATTTTGAAAAATGGATTCATATTTTGACCTCTTTGCCTTTTAACTTTTCTTTAGTTTAGCATGAAAAGATTATAGTGACACTGAAAACAAAAAATACTATAGTTGATAGAAAAAGCCTAATGCTCATTAGCGCAGGAACCTAAGATTAAATGATCAATTCAGATGTCATCGCGCATACTCGCTGACATTATTTTTCTTAGTTAAAAAAGCAAAGAGACTATACTATCATCCTCTTTGCCTTATAAAATGTTTTTTAACTTATTATTTAATTATTTTTTTAACTTTTCGACGCTTTTTATATTGCGGACGTTTTAACAGTCTTACTTTCTTAATGTCATTGATGGTTTCTATTTTTTCAATAGCTCTTTCTATCTGGCTCTGATCATTGTCGAGATCAATTAAAACATATACGCATTCACCTTTACGATTCGTCATCATCTCGCCTATTCTCAAATCAAACTGATTAAAAATCTGCATAATATCTGGTAGGATATCCATCGTTTCTTTATAAAATAGAGTCACTCGATAAGGTAAATGGAAAAGCTGTCTAGCTGAAGGGAAGTTGACAGAATCTCTGACTGTTCCATAAATAAGGAAATCACTGAGTGCTTTTCTTGCTAGTCTTTCTCCTCCTTCTAAAGCTTCTTGTGTATTCCCGCCAATATGCGGTAACATAATGACTTTATCGTTCCCCAAATAAGCTTCTTCCGGAAAATCCGTATAATACCCTGCTAAGCTATCTTCTTTTAAAACTGCAAGCATACCTGTTGTATCAACGATTGGTCCTCTGCCAAAGTTGAAAAGATAAGCTCCCTGTTTCATTTGTCGCAACCGTTCTTCAGATAATAGCCCTCTTGTTTCTTCTGTCAAAGGAAGAGCAATCACTACAAAATGTGACTGACGTAATAATTCATCCAAATCTACTTGCTCTAAAAAATCTAGCCCTTGATCTCGTCTGGCATATCCTAAAACTTCCATCCCCAAATCATAAGCACTTCTTGCAATTTGGACACCAATAGCACCTAATCCGACTACGCCAATGACTTTTCCTTGGAGTTCTCTTCCGATAAATTCTTCCCGTCTCGCTTCTGCCTGCAATAAGATATCTTCTCCACTAAGAGTCTGAACCATTTCTGCAGCTTTAGTGAGCGGTCTAACCACTGAAAAAAGTGTACTAATTACTGCTTCTTTTACTGCATTAGCATTCACTCCAGGTGTATTCAAAACAGCTACACCCTGCTCTGTAGAGGCTTCGACATTGATTGTATTGACACCAACTCCTGATCTGGAGATGACCAGCAACTTATCCGTTATGAGCGAATCTGGAACAGTTGAACTTCTAACCATAATTCCATACGGTTCATCTGTATCTTTAACATAAGCTTTAGCCAGTTTTAATCTGGAAAGCTGCTTATTAGTGAAAGAATCGATTACCTTTATGTCATACATTTTATCGTCTCCTATGTAGGATTTCTTCAACAAAAAACTTTATAGCCTCTATTCCACTTTGCTTTTTATTCTATCATTGGTTACACTAAAATAAAAGTTTAGGAGGGTGTTTGGAATGCACATTGAAACGATACAATTATATCCTGATCGTCCTGTCATTGGAGTCCATAGTCAAGTAAAAGATACCACTTTTGAAGAGTATGTGGAACTAGGAACATTTAACAGTGTAGACAATTCTAGTATTGGCGGTTATAGCTATACAGGAAGTTACTGCTACATTCAAAATTCTGTAATTGGAAGATTTGCCAGTATTTCTGATATGGTTCGAATTGGACCAACCAATCATCCTTACGAACGCCCTTCTCAGCATTTATTTGCTTATAACGGCGATGGTTATGGCTTCCCAAATAAAGATTCCCAATTTTTGGAAGGCAGAAGACAAAAAGTTACCACGATTGGCAATGATGTGTGGATCGGTCACGGCGTAACGATCCAATCTGGCATTACTGTGGGAGACGGAGCCGTCATCGGTGCAGGTGCCGTAGTTACTAAAGATGTTCCTCCTTATACAATTGTTGGAGGCATACCTGCCAAACCACTAAAAGAAAGATTTCCGAAAGAAATCCAGGAAAAACTTCTCAAAATAAATTGGTGGAACTGGTCCAGAAAAGAGCTTGAAGAACATTATGAAGACTTAAAACTACCTATTGAAGACTTTGTTGAAAAATTCATCTAATCAAAAAAAGCACTTGTTTCCACTTACAAAATGTAAAGTGGACCCCATATCAAGGACAATTTGATAAAAACCCCTTATAAATTCTTATCGCTCCTCCTATGATGACGTCATAGGAGGAGCGATAAGACGTTTAAGCCTGGATCACTACTTAGGTTTCGGATGGCGATTATCCAATGAAAAATGAATAAGAAAGATTTTCGCAGTCCAGAAACCCTTGATTTCTCAATCTTTAAAGACGCATACAGAACGCGTTTATCCAAACTGGATTTAGCTTTTCATTATCCCGCTATCTTCAAACCTGAAAAATGGAAACAATTAGAGGAAAAGTATATTGATCGCTTTAATGAGGATGTTCTATCGGTGCTTGAATCTCAGGAAAATCAGGCATTCTCACCAAATGACTCAGAGGATATACTCCTGTTTTAAAATAATCGTAGTATTGATTAGGAGATAGTTTCGCCAGTTTCCACTGATAGCGTTCTGTATTATGATAATCCATATAGTCATCGATGATGCGATGAAGGTCTGAGAATGCCTCCACATCACCAAGATAGGCTATTTCATCTTTCATATGTCCAAAGAAGGATTCTTGAGGAGCGTTGTCCCAACAGTTTCCTCTTCGCGACATAGATTGACGAAGTTCTTTATCCACGAGTAATGTTTGAAATTTCATACTAGTATAGTGCATGCCCTGGTCGGAATGGATCAGGGTTTTCTGTTGTCTTGAAATCTCATGGTTGATCAAAAGGTCTTCGATCATCTCTAAAACAAAATCAACACTTAAGGATTCACTTAATTGATACGCTAAGACTTGGTTCGTGAATGCATCAATCACAACAGATAAATAAGCTTTCCTTCCTCGCCCATAGAAGAGATAGGTGATATCTGTCAAGAGGATCTTTCGTGGTCCATAGGCTCTAAACTTTCTATTAACGAGATTGGGTTTTAACGCATGTTCCTGGCGTGCCTTCGCCATCCGTTTATACGGATTCGGTTTTCTTATAGGGCAGAATAGTCCAAACTTCCTCATTAGGCGCTGGATCTTCTTCCGATTCATGAGTATTTCCATGTGTAACAATCGCATATGTACCCCTCTGGATCCTTTATCATAGCCGCGATATGTATAGGCTTCGCGTATCAAATCAAAATCGTGTTGATCTTGTTCATCTCTTTTCTTTCGTTTCTCTTCAGATTTCAACCAGTTGTAATACCCAGAACGTGAAACTAAAGCAATCTCACATAACCATGATATATTTAACACATTTTGATCTCGCTTTGTTAGGTCTTTGATGAGTTGGAATTTTTCTTGTGTGAAGCCCTCTTGGCCTTCCGGTGGATAAAATTTGTTTTTTTTAGAGCTTCTATCTGTTGTTCTTGAAGGGCGACTTTATGTTTCAAATAGGCAATTTCCTCTTCCTGTGTTCGTTCTTTAATAGGAGGTCTTCCACTGGACTCACTACGTAAATCCGTATATCCTTCTAATCGATGACTCATAGTTTTTATTCGTCTAGAAAAAGTTTTTATACGGTCTTTCCCTAACACCGTCACATCAAAATCTGCGTCTCTAAATATTTGCGTAGGTCCTTTTTCGAGAGCTTTTTCTTTAGCAAAATGTTCTTTGAAGGTCTCTGTGTAAGTAATAGCTTTAAGTGATACTTTCTCTACATAAGGATTTTCTTCAAGCTTTTTTCGTTCTTCCTCAGTGAAATAGTTTTTCCCCATTTGAATACTCTCCTATGAACTCATATAGTTGGGTTCATTATACAGTAAAGAACCCTATAAAATAGTGAACGAATAAGGGTTTTTTATCCGTGTCTATTCTATAGGGTCCAGTTTAATGGTAATAAGTGCTTTTTTACTTATCCGCTATTTATTAAAGGGCATACTGCTGGATTTTATATTTTTTAATCAGCCAAAAGCCAAATATCAGATTCCATGCTGTCATCGTATAAACCGATAACCGTTCAAACACCGCAGAATTATCGGTATTAGTTAATAAAAATGTAACGAACATGATTAGACCAAAATTACCTAACAGTAATGCGGTTGCTTTAACTATATACCCCTGTTTTTCCAGTTTAAGGTATATGCCCATTAATAATAAAGCACAATTCCCTCCTATAATCGCCATTGCTGCTCCAATAAGATGCATACTCGCATAGTCGTAAGTTTCTCCCGGAAAAAGACCCACAAGAACATTTCCGAATCCTTGGATGAGTGCGAAACATAATACAGACCACTTTGCTTTATCTTTTATCAAAGGAAGGGCAGCAATATAACTACCAGCAGAGAGCATTCCGTATAGTATAAATCCTGTATTCATAACTCCTGCTAAAGGAGAATACACTTCTCGCCCATCAATCATCAGTCTTTTAGATACACCTAAATCACTAATATAATGAAAGCTGTAACTATATTCCGGATCTGTCCAAGCTTGAGCAGAAATGGCTTCTGTAATTAGATAAACAGTAGAAGCCATCACAAATAATATCGCACCTCTCAGAATTCTTTTTGAAAGAAATTTCCTCATTATTTAATTACTCCTTGATTTTCTTGTTAAAAGCCAATATAAGTAAACGGTGATTGAACTCTTTTAGGATTACCTGAGTCATCTACGAAATGATATCCTGTAAATTTTATGTGCTTAGGAAATAGTTCAATCCCATTTATTTCATTGATAGCGATCCCTGAATCAGCAAAATTATATCGGATCTGTCTTCTCCCTTTACCAATATAAAAAATTGTTTTATCGTCTGGATTTACCAGTGCATAAACATAATATTGTAAATGATCTATAACTTCCTGAGTAAATGCCTTCATGATATTCCTTCTTCAGCCTATTTTTCTGTTAATTCTTCTGACTAATCGCGATAAACACATCCGCATCCTGATTCATGAACACGTCTTTCGCATGATGAAAGTTTCTAATTTCACTAGACTGAAATCCTATTTCAGAAAGAAGTCTCTTCAATTCATCCCGTTTGAATCCACTATGGACTTTAGGGTGTTTAACCTTTTCGTTATAATCAAAATCAACAATGATTAGTTTGCCGCCTTTATTTAAAACAGAATAGACATTCTCCAATATTGCTCTAGTATTTGGAATATACAGTAATACCAATGACATCATAACAATATCTGCTTTAATCTCTGGTACTTCCTGGATGAAATCAGCTAGTAAGGTTCGAGTATTCTCTAATTTACTTTGTTTTATTTTTTCATCTACGACTTTTAACATTTCATTGGATGAATCCACCATGATCAGTTCAGATACTTCATGTGCTAACTGCACACTAATCAGTCCCGTTCCGCTTCCGTAATCAATCATCGTTTTTTCTTGGCTATCTGCTAATTGTGTACTGACTTCTTTACTGATAATATTTGCCAACTTAATTCTTTCCGGCGTATCATATCTCTTTGCCATATCTTCAAATATGTTCTCATTCACTATTTATCATTCCTCTCTATGTTCTTTTATTTTTTATATTGCACTGATAAAATTAGTAATTAAATGGCTAATCTGTTCCGGTTTTTCATGATGTAACCAATGTGTAGATTCTCCTAGTATGGTTCCTTGGCCTTGATCACAGAACTCTAGACTTTTTTCAGCCAGTTTCCAACTTAAAAATTGATCTTTCATTACCCAGATAACGTAAGTCGGTACTGTAATCTGGTCTGTTACTTTAGCAGAGGCAAAAAATTTTAAATTGGCACGATACCAGTTGATCATCGACTGCATTGCGTTTGGCTTAGACCAAGCCAGTCGATATTCTTTTAAGTCATTTTTGCTAAATGTTCTTTCATTACTTGTATTCTGTATTGCTTCTGTTGCTAGCTGCCAATCTGATCGACTAGCCATTTTTTCTGGTATCCCTTGCAACTGAAAGAAAAGAATGTAAGAACTTTTCAAAAGTTGTGATGGATGTTTCAGAACATGTTTACTCATTGCGGACAAATGTGGAGCATTCAAAATAACCAACTTGTTGATCAGTTCCGGATATTCTTTCGCAACTTGCCAGGCAACCATACCTCCCCAGTCATGGCCAACAAGACATACTTTTTCTTTTCCGGTCTGCTTGATCAATCCCACTATATCTTCAATCAAGTAATTCATCTGGTATTCTCTTACTTTCTCTGGTTTATCACTAAGATTATAGCCTCTTTGATCAGGAGCCCATACTCGAAATCCTTTTTCTGCTAAGGCTGCCATTTGATGTTTCCAGCCATACCAGAATTCTGGAAATCCATGAAGTAATAAGACCAAGTCACCGTCTTTTGGGCCTTGCTGTGCTACATGTAGTTTAATACCATTCGTTTCCACATACTCGTACTCTATCTTTTCCATACTCATTTCTTCCTTTCGAGTCTGGTTGGATTACTTTTCTATAAAATAATTATATAAAAAAAATTAAAAATCTTTCAATAACACTTTACTCTCCCTTTGAGACAGTATTTCCTATAATTTTTTTAATAATTTCAGCAAGTTCCTGATGAGTCTGATTTTGCCCTGTTTCATACCATGTTTTGAAAGTTCCGATTACTCCACGAATTAGAAAAGCAGAAACTAGTCGATGATACTCTGGTTCAACTTCAGGAAAAGCGCTCTGTAGAATATTACGAGAATGATAGTCTACCCATCCATCTATTCTTGAAGAAAAAGAGCGACTACCGTTTGGCCCTAAAAGAATATAGATAATCTCTCTCTTTTCAGACAAGCTAAAAAATAAGACATCTAGCAAAGATGCAGGGTTAATTTCTTTTGAGAGATTCTCATCATATTGGTCAAACATCTTTTCTAATTCTGTAAAAACATCATCTTCCAATTCATCCAATAGTTCATAAATATCAGAATAATGAAAATAGAAAGTTCCTCTATTAATTTCCGCTTTTTCTGTTAATTCTTTTACTTTAACTTGATGAATTGATTTCTCTTTCAAGAAATAAATCAATGCATCTTTCAAATTTCTTTTTGTTTTTTGTACACTTCGATTTTCAGTCATTTTTTTCCCTCTTTTCAACACTTTCACTTTATTTGTTTAAATTTCAACAAATGGACAGTGACTGTATGTTGTACTTTCATCATTAGCTACTATAATTAACACTAGTTCAAATTTCAACATTTGTCAAAATAACAAGAAAGAAGTAGATTGTATGAAGGAAAGATTATTTAGAGCGATTGTGCATTATAGAAAGACAATTATTTATACCTTCGCTTTATTAGGAATTATATCCATATTCTCAGCCCAATTCGTAGGAATTAATAATGATATGACAGATTATTTACCCAATTCTTCTCCGTCCACCCAAGCTATAGATGTGATGAAAGAAGAATTCCCACCCCAACCATCCAGTATTCGTGTAATGATTGAGGAAGCGGATATAACAGAAGCTATCAAAGTGAAAGAAGCGCTCTTAGAGATCAACCATATTGATTCTGTTGATTGGCTAGATGATCATGAAGATCTCGAGAAACCGATTGAATTAATGGATCAAGAGACTGTAAAAGACTACTATCAAGATGGCAAAGCCTTAATGGCGATTTCCGCTGAAGTTGATGGTAACGAACAACGAGATGAACTGATTGAAAAAATTAGAAATGTGATCGGTAAAGAAGGAAAAATGGATGGGCAGCTCGTACAAGATTACGAACTGGATCAGCATACTAGTGTCGACTTATACTCTACGATCAGTTTTGCTGTTATTATTGCTTTTATTGTATTAATTTTTTCTACATCCTCTTGGATAGAACCCATTTTAATTTTAGGTACGATTGGATTAGCCATTTTAATTAATAGTGGGACCAATATCTTTTTAGGTGAAATTTCTTTTGTTACTAAGAATGCTTTCCCTATCCTACAATTAGGTGTTTCGATTGATTACTCTATCTTCTTACTACATCGCTATGAGGAGTATCGTAGAGAGGGTCTCCTTCAAGAAGAAGCTATGGTCAAAGCTTTAAAAAATTCTTTAGGCTCTGTTTTATCTAGTGGATTAACGACCGTTATCGGCTTTGCTGCTTTAATATTAATGAAATTTGGAATAGGAGCAGACATGGGAATTGTATTAGCAAAAGGGGTAATCTTTAGCCTTCTTTCCGTGTTTATTTTCCTACCTGCGATGACTTTAGTCTGTGCAAATTTACTAGAAAAAACTATGCATCGTTCTTTTATTCCGTCTTTAAAACCCTTGGCTAATTTTGTATACAAGGTTCGCTTTGTAGCTGTTCCTTTATTAATTATATTTGCTGGTGTATTTTTTTTCGCCCAACAGCAAAATGATTTTTACTATGGAAATTCTAAATGGCTCCCATCAGACAATAAAGTTGTACAAGAACAAGATGCCATTGAACAAGATTTTGGCCATGAAAATCTAATGGCTTTAATGTTTCCTAACGGTAATGAAGAAAGCGAAAAAGAAATGATTGAAGCCTTAGATGAGTTTTCTGACGTCACAGCAGTGGAAGCATATTCAAATGAAGTCGGTTGGTCTATCCCAATTCAGTATGTTCCTGAATCTACTAGAGAAATGCTGCACTCAGAAGATTACACACGAATGGCTATAGAAACTTCTTTACCAGCAGAAAGCACTGAAACCTTTGAGATGATTGATACCATTAGAGAGAAAGCCGATAGCTTATTCGGTGAAGACTATCTTCTAGCAGGAGATAGTGTTTCGACTTATGATTTAAAAGATGTCATCAGTTCGGATCAGCGTATTGTAAATATCACTTCCATTATTGGCATACTGATCGTCATTATGTTTGCCTTTAAATCTCTGATTCTTCCAGCTATTCTCGTTATGAGTATTCAAGCTGCTATTTGGATCAATTTGGGTCTCCCTTATTTTAGAGGAAGTGCATTATTTTACATTGCCTTTTTAATCTTAAGTTCTGTGCAATTAGGTGCTACCGTAGATTACGCCGTTTTATTGACAGATCGTTATATAGAAGAACGGCATTTACACTCGAAAAAAGAAGCACTTCTAGCTTCAATAGAAAAATCTGGAGAAAGCATCCTAGTCTCTGGAGTTATTATGACTTTTGCAGGACTGCTTTTTGGAATATTCTCCACTAATCAAGTGCCCGCTCAAATAGGATATTTATTAGCTCAAGGAACGTTACTATCTATGCTAGTTGTATTTTTTGGTTTGCCGATCCTACTATATATATCAGATAAGTGGATCGAAAAAACAACCTTAAATACAAATTTTGAAAAATAGAAGGAGAAAATTAAAAATGAAAAAAACAATTATTGGTTTAAGCTCACTTTATATCGCTGCTAGCTCTATTACTTTTCCTGTAATGGCTGAGGAAAATAGCGATGAGTCCAATTATTCAAAAGAAGAATTAGTCTACTCTACGATTGATCTTTCTGGAGACTTAAAAGAAATGTATGTAACAAATCTTTTCGAGATGGATGATGCAAATGAAATTGAAGACTTTGGGAACTATAATGAACTGCGACTACTCAATACTAAAGATTCTGATTTAAATTACGCTAATAAAGAAGCCCATATTCTTACCAACGAAAACCGAGTATTCACTCAAGGTGAAGTAGCAGATAAACAATTACCATGGACATTTGATTTCTCTTATACTTTAGATGGAAAAACAGTTGATCCTCATCAAGTCGCTGGTAAAAGCGGCCAAGTTACTGTTCAAGTATCCATTTCACCTACTGATGAGTCCAATGAAAAATTAATGGATTTTTATGATCATTATGCTTTGCAGATCAGTACTTCGCTAGACCTTGATACTCACTATAACCTAAAAAGTGAGAATGGAATCATCAGTACTGCCGGAAATAAACAGCAAGTTCAATGGACAGTACTACCTGGGCAAGATGATCCACTTTCTTTCACAGTTGAAACAACTGAACTAGAAGAACTGGATTGGTCAATCAACGGTGCTCCCCTTAGTCTAGCCCTAGGAGATGATTTATTTGATATATCTTCTTTTACAGATCCTTTACAAGAACTGGAAGATGGAATTACAACACTTGATGGTGGCGCACAAGCTTTAAATAACGGTAGCACTGACTTGACTAGCGGAATCCAACAGCTCCTAGGCGGAAGTAATCGTTTAACATCTGGGACTAATCAATTATCAAGTAAAAGTCAACTGCTTGTAGAAGGTACAAGTAAAGCCTATAAACAATCAGAAAACCTAGCATCTGGTCTAAACACTTTAAATAAAGGCAGCAATCAACTCGCTCAATCTACCAATCAACTCAAAACAGGTAGTCAGGAATTAAATGAAAAATCTACTCAATTATTCAACGGTCTTGATAAATTGGATAATGGAATCTCAGATCTATCAAGTGGCCTTGGAGAAATAGAACAAGGTTTAAATACATTAGATGGTAAATCTGCATCATTAACCGAAAATTCAGCGTTGATACTAAAAGCCCTACAAACAATGCAAGCAAAAGTGGATAATATTGAAGTAGCATTCAATGATGTATCAGAATTAAGTGAAGCTGCAGATGGTATTGGTTCTGGATTATCAGCGCTCGATAATGGTATAGCTGGAATGGATCAGACTATTGATCAATATGATTCTACGCTAAAAGAAACTGGATTAGCACCTACAGATTTAGCTGCACAGAACAAAAATTATCAAGAATCAATTCAAACTTTACAAAATCAAATCAAGACCCTTCAACCATTAGTTGAAGAAGGATTAATTGAACAAGCTTTAGTAGATGAGTTAACAACTACCCTAAACCAGACAAAACAGCTTTTAAACGTTAATGTACAGTATATCTCTGGTAGTGATTCACTTATTAACGGTATCCATAATCAAGTGGAAGAAGATGGTGCTCTAAAAAGTGGAAGTACCCAGTTAATTAATAACTATCAAGCATTTCATACTGCTATCAATGAGCTTGTGACTGGAATTGCTGGCTTATCTGACGAACTTGCTCCTCTTCAAGAAGGTGTCGATCAGTTAACTGAAAATTATTCATCTCTTGATCAAGGTGTACAGGATTATACGGAAGGCGTTCACCAGCTTGCTAACGGAATAAATAAAGTCACAGCTGCAAGCAAACAATTAGATAGCGGTTCTACCAGTCTTATAAATGGCGGCGAAGCTCTTGAAAATGGAATTAATCAGTTATCTGATGGTGCTACGCAATTAAATCAGGGAGCAGATAATTTAACTCAAGGAATTGACGATGCTCATACTGGTTCCCTTGCATTTATAGAAGGAATAAGCCAACTTTACAATGGAACAGTTGCTTTACAATCTGGAGCTCAAGATTTATTTATTGGAGTAGATGATTTATCTGAAGGGATTAGTGAAGCAGAGGCCGGTTCAACTGATCTCTCCAATGGAGCAAATGAATTAGCTGAAGGGACTTCAGAACTTCAAAATGAAACAGCAGGTTTACCAGATAAAACTAAAGATAAAATAGATGACGCTATTGAAGAATTTTCTAATTCAGATTATGAGGTTCAATCTTATATGGACGATCGAAACGATCATGTCGATAATGTTCAATTTGTCATCCAATATCGTGCCCAAGAAGAAGGCACAGAAGATCAAACTACTGACAACAGCTCTGAAGAACATGTAAGTTTATGGCAAAAACTCTTGAATCTATTTACTTAAAATCAGATTCAACTAACGCTCACTTAAATTTGCAAATTAAAAATTGAGACAACATTAGTAATAAATAAAAATACCGCCCAATCCTGATAATCTAAATCTGGATTGGGCGGTATTTAAATTTAATTGACTTTTCATAATTTCAATCATCAAATACGTAGATCTCATCGACTTATCTCTATACTATTCTTCTAAATAACTGAAATCTGTCAACTCATCATACGTATAGGTTTGTTCGATCTGTTCTTTGTTTTGTGTCCATTCAATGATTTGATCAAACTGGTCTTGATCAACCGCTTTAGCATACGGATAGTTTTCTTTCTGGGTATCCAAATACGTACTCATAGCATCTGGAAACTGATATTTTGATAAGATATCAGCATATTCACTTGCATCATGTTCATTCATGTAATCAATCGCTTTATTGTAACCAATATAAAATGCTTGAATATCTTGAGGTCGTTCTTCTAAAACACTATCCATGAACTGAATCGTTCCTCCATTAATTCCTGACTCTTTTGAACTACCCAGGATCACAGCACCTTGTTCAGCCAACATGCTGGCTTGTGGTTCAGTATAAACCGCTGCATCTACTTCTCCTTTTAACAAAGCCTCAGAACGAGTTGAAAATGAAGGGATATCAACCACCTCATAAGTAAAATCTTGTTCTTCAGCAAAAACATCCATGATATATTCTAGAATAAAGTTCGGTACCAAAGTGATTTTCTTATTAGCTAGTTCTTTCATTTCTGTAATTCCTGACTGAGGTGATGCCAGAATTTTGAAATCTTCTAGAATGCCAGAAGTGATTGTCATATCTGTTTCATTTTGCTTAAAGGTTGCTTCCGTCATAACATCACTGATTGTACCGTCTAACTCTTTTGATTGTATAGCTACGTTACGGTCATTTGGTGAAGAAAATGATTCTATTTCAACATTGGTTCCTTCTTCTTCAAAGAATCCTTTTTCATTTGCTAATATAATCGGAATAGCTGACTCAGCTGGCAGAACACCAAAGCGGATAGTTTCTCCTGTTACCTTTTCTTCATCTTTTGATGCAGCGTTTGTTTCATTACTTTCTTGTGTATCGCAAGCTGCTAAACTACCTGCTGTAAGAAAAGCAAGTAAGCTCATTATTAATTTTTTCATTTTTGTTCTCCTAACATTTCTCTAAATTTATCTATCGGTAAACCTTCAATCACGATATTTCTATGCAACTCTAAAGGCGGTGTACTACTAGTATTGATTCCTGGTTCAGTCGTAAAAGCTAGCTTGAAATGTGAATTCAACAATGTCTGAACGTTATTTTGATTATATAGACCAAATGGATAAGCAAATACGTCCTTTTCTTCCACATATTGATTACAACTTTCTAAATCTCGAATAAATGATGCTTCTGATTCCCACATTATTCGACTTTTTTCTATTCCCTCTCGTTGATGGAAATGATGAGTATGGTTAGCATATGTAAAAATATCTGCCATTTCTTCCAATTCCTTAAAACTTAATACTTGAGAAAAGTTTTCTTTATAAGGCTGCTCTTCTTCAAAAATCCACCCCGTTGGTTCAAAAGATACTGCCTTAATGCCCATTTCTTTAAGTACCGGATAAGCATATTTTTTCTGAGATTGATAACAATCATCAAATGTAATCAAGACTGATTTTTCTGGTAATTTCTGATCTTCATAATAAAATCCTTTTATTTCATCAAGCGATAAGAAATGGTACCCCGCTCCTTTCAAGTAGTTCAATAATTCACAAAAATAATCAAGGCTATTGTATAATGGCATCGGTAAACTATCCTTATACCCATCTGCTACTGAAATAGGTCTCTGACCTAAAGAAATTTCGTTTTTGGAACGAATTTCATGAAATACTAATGTTGTAAACAATGAATTATCCTCCTTTTTTCCTTCCATAGTATAACATAATTGTGTACTATTAAACTAAGTAAATTAGATTGAAGGCGAATATTCTATGGGAATTATCATCAAGAATTTAAATTTTATTTATGAACAGAATCAGATATTTAAAAATACTGATTTTCACTTTGAAGATAACAAAATCTACACTTTAGTAGGACCATCTGGCATCGGAAAAAGTACATTACTTGATGTATTGACAGGTTTCAAAAAACCTCAGTCTGGTACCATCTCTTATCAAAATGTACAAAAGTCAGAAATGTTGACTATTTTTCAGAATAATCAAATTTTTCCTTGGTTAACTGTTTCTGAAGCACTAGCTCTACCCTTTAAAATCAAAAATATTTCCAAAGAGCAGACAGATTCCAGAGTAAAAGAACTTTTAAAAATATTTGAATTAGAAGCATTAGCTTATAAAAGACCAAACGCTTTAAGTGGTGGCCAGCTTCAGAGAGTGGCTATTGCTCAAGGACTAACACTAGACCCAAAATTTCTACTTTTAGATGAACCAACCTCTTCGCTGGATCAAGAAGCAAAAGAAGAAATTCAAGACCGCCTGCTAGATGAACAGCATAAAAGGAATAATACCATGATCATTGTTACCCACGATATTGAAGAAGCTGCCTATCTAGGTCAAGAAATTATACTAGTCGCAAATCAGCAATTAAACAAATTAGAGAATCCAACATTCGGGAGAGAAAATCGTCGCCACTCGCTCGGTTTTTATGAGTTTTGCATCCTATTAAGAAAGCAGGTGAGACAACTATGAAGAAATCATATTCATATTTTTTCTATTCATTATTTTTGGGTGTGCTGTCTTATCTGAGTGTATGGATCCTACTTTTTATTCTTTCAAATAATCATGCTATTCCCAGCCCTACAGTAACAATAATCAAAATGTGGGAAATCAGAGAATTACTGGGATTACATATGCTCGCTAGTAGTTTAAGAATTATCATTGCTCTTTTACTAGCTATTATTACTGGCGTTCCGCTCGGAATTCTGCTGAGTATGTTTCCTAGATCTGACCATTTACTCTCTCCTTTGCTATATTTTTTGTACCCATTACCGAAAGTTGCTTTTCTACCCGTTTTCATGCTGTTTTGGGGTCTAGGAAACTTTTCTAAAATATTATTACTATTTTCTATTATTGTTTTACAAGTGATTATCTTAGTAAGAGATGGAGCTAAGATGATTCCTGAAAATTATCAAAGAATTATGGTTAACTTTCAAGCTAGCATCTGGCAGCAAATTCGCTATCTGATTTTACCCGCTATTTTTCCAAATATCCTTGCTAGCTTACGCGTCAGCATTGGTATTGCTTTAGCTTCTCTTTTCTTTGCAGAAAATTATGCTACAGATTACGGTTTAGGGTACCTTATCCTGAGTGCCTGGACTAAAATGGATTATCCTGAAATGTTTGCAGGTATCTTCTGCATTGCTTTACTGGGATTTTTCTTTTTTAGAGCAATCGACGCTTTAGAACGATTTTCTTATAAAGAATAGTAAAAACAAATTGTAGTAATAAAAACAAAGAACAGCACAGCTACTGCTCTTGTCGATGTAGACAGACAAGGCGTAATTGTGCTGTTGATTTTTTATTTGGCTTTTACACTTCATCATGATTGTTTTATCTATAAGCTATTGCGTTACTTGAATCGTTTCTCCGTCACTTATCACTTGAACATTCCCTTCCCTTGTTAAGTAAACAGTTGTTCCAAGTTTCTCAAGTGCAGAAACTACTACTACTTCTTCTTTATTTTTATCTGAACTAGTAATAATTGCATATTCTGGACTAACTTTAGTGAAAAAATCAGTACTATTTTCTGAATAGCGTCCATGATGCGGCACCTTGAGAAGTGTATATTCTCCATCTAGTTGATTCATCAGTTCTTCCAAACGAACAGCTTCGGCATCTCCAGCGAATAAGAAACGATTTTCTCCATGTTCCACACTCACAACCAAGGAATAATCATTGTCACTTTCATAGGAACTTAGTTCAGGAGGATAAATAGTAAAACTCGCTGAACTATTAGAAAAAGAAAGTTTTTTTGTCAATACAGTCGGTGCAAGATTGTTGTCTTCCATTGCCGTAAGAAATTCTTGATAATCTGTGCTGTCTGTTTCATAATCTGGCACGAGTACATTTTGTACGTCTACTTCATTAAGCACAGTATCAGCACCACCTACATGATCTTTATCAAAATGCGTAATTACTAGATAATCAATCGTCTCAATACTTTCACTCTCTAAGTAATCAATGATTTCTTCTCCATCTTCCTCTTCTCCAGTATCAATTAGTACAGTCTGACTACCATCTGATAATAATATACTATCTGCGCTTCCAATCTTAAAAAAGGTTATTTCTAGATTATCTGCAGTACTGTTTCCGTTCTGAGCTGAACAACCCGCTACAGATAAGGACATGATTAAGAGAATCAAAAGGATGATTCTTTTCATAATTTTTTTAACTTTTAGATGCTTCATTTAGTCATTTCCTTTCTTATACAGTATTCAATATTTGATAAATCTAAAATATGGCTACCAGCTAGATTTTAAAATATTATCAATCAATTCTCTTGTTTGTTTAGAAACAATTTTGCTCTCTATCTATGTCTTTAGGATTGTCAAAAAAAGCAGAATGCAACTGAAAATAATAAACATTGTTCCTGTTAAAAAAAACTGCTGGTCTGAATTGATTGCTGGAATAATAACAAACGGCTTCTTCATGTCATACACCTCCTGAGACTTGAAAACAGAATGAATTATCTCTGCAGCTTCTATAAGACCTAACCTAAAAGCCATTATTAAAATAATATGGAATTTGGATAGTTCTCGTTTTTTATATTCCTATTTTATAAGGAATATAAAAAAGAATCCCCGAAAAATTGATAGAACTTTGTGGAAATTATGTGGCAAATTATGTTCAACGTAATCTTTTCTATGGCTTTTCCTGCTTTTGCCTTCATCAATAAACCTAACTGTAAAATCAGTCCTCACAAAAACTTATATAAGACCTCATCCATGTATATATATGATTACATCAAAAAAACATTACCTGAATAGATTTACTCAGGTAATGTTTTTAATTGAAAGTGTTTTTCTAACATATCAATAAACGAACTTTTTATAATAGTGCTGCTTCTCTTCTTGGCAAAATTATTTATTCATTATTGTAGGTAAGCTATGCATTATCTAACTTCTTTATTGGAAGTTATCTCGTGCTTTACGTAGATCAGTAAATTCTTCTAACGTTTCGGCTTTTAGAAATAAGTTTATATGCTTTTCTTTTCCAATTGTAGAAGGTAACGTTGGGCGGTTTTCATTTCTCAGTTCATTGACCTCATCCAAACTTTGCAGAATTGACTTGTCTCCCGGCTCAATAGATTGTGCAAATCGCAAGTTCGTTTGTGTATATTCGTGACCCGCATAGACACGTACATCATCGTCCAAATTTCTGAATTTCTGTAAAGTGTCATATTGCGCCTCATAATCTCCTGTGAATACTCGACCGCAGCCTCCAGAAAACAATGCATCGCCACAGAATAAGTTTTTATCCATCAAAAAACTAATATGTTCGCTGGAATGACCTGCTGTTTTAAAGACTTTAAAACTGTGATCCAGTAATTCGAAGGAATCACCATCTTGAACAGTGTAGTCATTTAGCTGAGCTGTTTCCTCTGGTCCATAAACTGGTGTGTCGATATAATTAGCCAATACTTCTTTGACCCCACCGATATGATCGTTATGTTCATGTGTTAGCAGGATCGCTTTAAGTGTTAATTGCTTTTCTTTTAAATAACGTAAAATGCCTTCAGATTCTCCTGGATCAACGATTATTGCTTCGTTTCCTTCTTCAATAACCCAGATATAATTATCCGAAAATGCTTCTATAGGATGAATATTCACATTTATCTCTCCCTTGTTCAATTTGCTTTTTTGTATTTTATTATTCAGAAAGAATCCCTCAAAAAATAGAAACTTTGGTACATCCTTTTAATTTTGTCCTACTTTAGTTCGTGTTCTTTAATATATCTTGTATCTTGTCGGTATAAATTTTGTCTAAATAGTCAGTAGTACGCTCGAAATTTCCCATACTGGAAACTTTAAGTGTTCTTCTATTCACAAGTTTATCATCAATTCTTCTAATAACCAAAAAATCATGTTCATCATCTTTCGTTCCACACACCCTATTTAAGTGAACTTTTTGACCATTCTTTAATTCGAGAATGTAAAAAAATTCTCCTTTAGAATATTTCATTGGGATAAGTGAATTCCTTCCATACACTCCTGTATTAATTTTTATTATATTATCATAATTAAATACTTGACCTTGAGGATGTAAAAAGGAATAATCAATGATTCTGTTCTCAGTTATAACCGTAACAGATGAAATGATCATATAAAATAACATTACGTTTATAGCAATAAATATCCTAAATTTGGATCTTCTGTTCTTGTTCATAAAAACATTTCTTGGCCGAAACTCCTTATATATACTCCTGAATTTCTTACAAAAAACATAAACCATACCTAAAATTAAGTATACTTCATAAATAAATATACCTAGTGACGCTGGATAATTGAAGGTCCACATTAAGGAATCATCTGGTACAAAGAGCATTTCTTGAATCTCATTAATCAATATAAAGATTCCTAAAGTGAATATAACTGCAACAACCAGTAAAAAAATAGAGGATAAAATTAATTTGATTTTTTTCAAATAAAAAGCAACTCCTAATTTTTGAGTCATTAAGTGATCTTATTAATGAACTTTGGTTTCTACAAATAGTTTTAGCATTTTTGTTTTAATTTTCAACTTCTTAAGATCATTAATTTTTCAACTATCTATAGGATATTATCCTTTGGCCATTCTTTTAGGTGCACACTTGATATTACTATACTCTATTTAATTAAATATCTGATCATATTTTTTAAATTTTCATTTGAAATATAATTTTTGATAAGTAATTTCTCTTAGAATTCTTTTTTCTGATATGATATTACTATAACAATTTAATGGGGGAAATGAATCATGCTGAATTTTAAACAAAATATTCGTGGAAATGTTGCCTTGGGTATCAATCCTGTTGGTCTTAAACAAGAAGTACTAAACCAAATTAATTATGTAAAAAACAAAGGAACTTACGAAGGTCCTAAAAAGGTATTAATTATTGGCGCTTCATCAAGTTATGGATTAGCTACCCGTATCAATCTCGCTTTTGGAGCAGGAGCAGATACCATCGGTGTTTCGTTTGAAAAAGGACCAAAAAACGAAAAAAATCTAGGTACAGCTGGCTGGTACAATAACATTGCTTTTAAAGAAGCAGCTGAAAAAGAAGGTTTGATTGCTAAAAACTTTGTACAAGACGCCTTCAGTCATGAAAGCAAACAAGAAGTTATCGACTACATTAAAAATGAATTTGGTGGTAAAGTTGATTTAGTTGTCTATAGTTTAGCCAGCGGACGAAGAACAGATCCCGATACAAAAGAGACCTATACTTCTTCCATCAAAGCAATTGGAGAGCCAGTGGTAGGCCCGAACATCAACATGCAAAATGAAGCATTTTATACTGAAACACTAGATCCTGCAACAGATCAGGAAATCCATGATACTGTTAAAGTAATGGGTGGAGAAGACTGGGAATTATGGATGAAAGCATTAAAAGAAGCAGATGTGTTAGCTGATGGTGTTCTAACGACTAATTATTCATATCTAGGAACAGAGCTTAATCGCCCTTACTATGGTGGAGGTACACTGGGGCGTGCTAAAGCAGATTGTGATGACAAAGCTGAAAATATTAATGAATTACTGGCTGACATAAATGGTAAAGCTCTGATAGTAGTGGCTACTGCTGTTACGACTAAAGCAAGTTCAGTTATTCCATTTTTCCCTGTATACTGCATCGGTCTTTACAAAGTCATGGAAGAAAAGGGCACTCATGAAACACCAATCATGCACCAGGACCGCATCTATCGCGACATGATTTATGGAAACAATCCTGAATACGATGAAACCGGTCGTTTAAGACCCGATAGCTGGGAATTAGATAGCGATACACAGGCTAAAACAAAAGAACTGATTCTAAAACTCAATGAAGGTAACTTTAATACGGATCTGACTGCTTATAATCTCTTTTATAAAGAATTCTCAAATTTAAGTGGTTTCATGGTCGACGGCTATGTTGAGCAAGACATTACTATAGATGAATTAAAAGCGTTGAAATATTAATTCCTTAACAAACTAAATCAAAAAGGTTATGGCTATAGTCGCCATAACCTTTTTTTAAATATTGTGGAATATCGTCATTCATCCCATAGACACATTTTTAAGTTAACATACATAGTATTTTTCATCGGTATGTCTTCTGCTTCGAGTAATTCTCTCTGTTCTTTCCATCCCGGTGCCAGTCTGCCTGCATGATTGACTACTCTGTGACAAGGATATCTTCCATAAAATTCAGCCATACTCAATACTCTACCGACAAGCCTAGCATTCTTTTCTCTCCCGATCAGTCTCGCAATCTGACCGTAAGTCGCAACTTTACCTTCTGGAATCTCATCAACTACAGATAACACTTCATAAATCAAGTTCTCATCCAAAATACGACCCATTCTTTCACCTCGAAACTTTTAAAAAATCCATTAATACAGTTTGTATATTATTAATTTGAGGTTACTTTACCTCACATATCCTTATTGTATAAGATTACTGACTAAAATAAAAAGTATTTAATGTATTTCCTTTTTGATTTTATATTTTCAGTTATTTTGAATAAAAGGATTTCTTACAAGTTATTTTATTTTTACTATCTCACTTTGTGTGTTACAAAGAGTGTACAGAGAATTAGCAGAAAAAGGTTCAGTAAAGGAGATTGGCATTATGGAAAAAGAATTTGATATAATAGTCATTGGTAGTGGTGTATCTGGAATGGGAACAGCTTCTAGTTTAGCATCAGCCGGTAAGCAAGTCGCTATAATAGAAGAAGATTTATGGGGTGGAACTTGCCCGAACCGAGGTTGTGATCCAAAGAAAGTACTGGTTTCAGCGGTTGAAGCTAAGGATCATATTCAACAATTACAAGGGAAAGGGATAAATACTGTCCCTAAAGTTAATTGGCCAGAGTTAATGGCATTCAAAGAAACTTTTACTTCACCTGTACCGAAACGAAGCAAAGAAAGTCTGGAATCAGCCGGCGTAAAAACCTTTACTGGAAAAGCAGAATTTATCGATGAGCATCGATTAAAAGTAAACGAAAATGAACTAAAAGCAGAACAATTTGTCATCGCTGCTGGTGCACGTCCTTCTATACTAGATATTGAAGGAAAAGAGCATTTTTTAACGAGCAATGACTTCTTATCTCTTCCAGAGATGCCTGAGACGATTACTTTAGTGGGTGGCGGTTATATCGCTTTTGAATTTGCGGCTATAGCAAATGCCGCTGGAGCTAAAGTTCACGTTATTCAACACAACGATCGACCACTTAAAGCGTTTGACCGTGAATTAGTTGACCTGCTAATGGAACAATTAAAATCTAAAGGGGTCACTTTCCATCTAAATATAGAAGTTTCCAAGATTGAAAAAACGTCAATTGGTTATTCATTAATGGATGATTCAAATTTTCAATTAAACACTGACTTAGTGTTCTGCACTACAGGAAGAATTCCGAACACAGACGTACTGAAACTTGAGAACGCTGGAGTAGAATATGATAAAAAAGGCATTACTGTTAACGAATTTCTCCAAACCAGCAATCCAGCTATTTTTGCAATCGGAGATATTTTATCTAAAAGCCAACCGAAACTAACACCTGTATGTAGTTACGAAGCAAGTTATGTAGTCTCTTATCTGACTAGAAAAGAGACTGCATCCATATCGTATCCAAGCATCCCTACGATGGTATTTTCTGGTCCTAAACTAGCTCAAATCGGTGTAGTGATTGACGAAAGTAATGATGACTACGAACTATCCACCATTGATGCCACTAAGTGGTTCAGCTATCACAGAACCAATGAACCTATTTCAAAAGTCAAGGTCATCACTGACAAGAGAACAGGTCTACTAGTCGGCGCAGCTTGTTTAAATAATGAAGCAGATGAACTGATCAATTACTTCAGCCAGCTGATTGAGAAAAAAGTTTCTGGTTCAGAAGTCGCTAAGCATATCTTTGCTTATCCAACAATTGCCAGTGACTTATCTTCACTATATTCTTAATCTTAGAACACAACATATAAGCAATCAAAAGGTTGATTCTCTGATTGAAAACAGAGAATCAACCTTTTTAATAGTAAAAATCTCAATTACTTTTGCTACGGTTCTCCTTGATACACCTAAATGATGTTTTTGACAGCATCGAAATATTTAAAAGGATTGTAACTAAATATAATATATCTATAAATCTATCTTTTTCCCATTAACACTAAACTCAATTATTTCAGCAATTTTAAAATTATTTCTGTGTTCAATTACATAAGTAATTTCGTAAGGTTTTCCATCTACGTCTAGCTTGTGTTGTACAAAAGTCATTAAATTATCCCCATCTAAATCAGATCTACCGCTAGAATGTTCGATCTTTTCCCCCACAATGTTTTTTTCAAGAATTTCAGTCATTAATTTATTATAGGCCTCTGTCAAAATAGCATAATCACCATTATCACCGTACCATTTTGCATCAACAATCTCTAACCAATTAAACCACAGCTCTTCAGGGTCTTCTCCATATTCTTCGGCTATCTCATAGACAGTCTCCTGATCACCTGAGAAATCATCTATAGCATTTAATCTTGTTATAATTATATCGTACCATTCAAGGTCTTCTTCGGTAAGATGTCTTAATTTAGTTACTTCTGGATAAAAGGTTGTTGTAATCTCCTTAGCTACAATACTTCTTTCTTCAACTTCTTCTACAGTTTCTGCTACGGCCACTTCTGTTGTATTCTCTGAACTTTCTTCCTTACCGGTTGCGGCAGAACAAGCACCTAATATCAAACCTTACCATCCAATTAATAATAATTTATTAACCATAATCGCCTCCAAAGTATATTATTTAGCATTTTTTACTCTTATATCCATATACTTTTGATACATAAAATTTCCATAAAATCTATATTCGAATTATGTTTCTTTATTAATTTTTAGCGATTGAGATCCAGTATATCTCTATGTAAAAATACCTTATTCAAATTTAAAATTCAGCATACTTTTCCCAATAAGTTCTTCTCTTTTTTTCCATGAGAATTGAACTGCGTATTGTTTGCCAATTTCTGCTTCATCGATACCAATGTTTATTGATGTACTCTCCGTAATACTTCTTTCATTAACTTTCTCAGAATCATTTTTTACTTCAATTAAACTAACCTCAGTTGGTTTTGGATTCAGCATACTCCAGTCAATAAGAATGTTGTCCCCAACTTCTACATCTCCTGAATGGATTTCAGGAAAATTATAAGTGATGTCATTTTCAGTAGTGTCCCAAAATACCTCTTCATAAACACTGTCAAATCCTGTTGATAAACCGTCTTTTGCATTTACAAGTTTTATAGAAGGCGCTTCTTCAGGTCGGATAGCGGAGATTTCTTCACTACTCTGCATAGTAGACTCTTCTGTACTTATCTTATTTGGTGACGCTTTTTCTGAATCTGAACAAGCTGAAAGAATTACCATACTTGACAGTATCAATATGCGATCTATATGTTTTTTCACTTCAATTCTCCTTATACAGAAAATTTATTACTTTTTGAATAATAACTTTATATGTAATCACTTCTTATAAAAAACATACCTCATATACATTTTACCTAAGTAATTCTACTTTTACCAATTTTCTTAAATGGAATAAAACTAAACACACTATTTTTCAAAATTCGAAAAATAGTGTGCTCTTCAAAAATCTCATTCACTTATGATACAGCTCTCCATATCTCAGGTAACTGAGGTTTTTAATCGCTATAGAATTGTTAAAGAATTTGTTTATTAATATTTATGGTAAGAATATCCGTACCATTCGAAACGAATGAAATTGATAGAAAACTGTGAATGCTAATATAATCCATGCGTTGCACTACGTGATAGTAGTTTTAGTTAATGATTTCCCCTTTATTCTTAGCCAGTCTTTCATCCCATTCCTGTCGTTGTGAATCAGTCAGTTTTTCCCAGTCCGTTACTTCTCCCAAAACTCTTAGAGGTTTTTGTGAGCGATAAGAACGAGTTAAATTACCAGGGAATTTCTTGTCCGTTACATTAGGGTCGTTTTCAAACTCACCGATAGGTTCTACAATATAAACACGTTCGTTTCCTTCCCCTTTTGCTAGTGCTGCAGCAAGTCCCGCACCATTGATGTTTGCTGTGAAATAGATGTGATTCATTTTAAGATCTTTTTCATAATTTGATTTATTCCCAGCTGTCAGCAAATCGCCAACTTGTAAATCTGCCTTTGCCCCATGATAAAAAGGACCAGCGTCAGTCGGTTTACCTTGATGTGAATACGATAATTCAACGTTTTTTCTAGCATTTTCAGTATCACTCATTGCTTCATAGTATTTAGCGATATTTAAATACAAAGTTGGATAAGCACTTTTAACATTCTCATCATTAATTTTTAGAGCAAAGGCCAAGGATTTTTCCATCCATTTTAATTTATTGTCGGCATTTTTTTGTCTTAATCCTAAATGATAAGCTACAATAAACCTTTCATAGTCATCCCTTGATTGATCCCATGCTTTAAGAAAAACCTCGATAGCACCATCCAAATTACCACTTTCTTCTAGAGCCATCCCTTTCATACAGAGCTGGATAATAGGGTTACTTGGGTCAAATTTCATTCTCATCTTCTTTTCCCTCCTAATTTTAAATATCTGAATTTTTATCATTACTATTGATACGACTCCCGGTATCAACGGTAGCTGCCTTTTTAAATCCCTATTAAATCTTTACGATTATCATTATAACTTATAGAGGTACTCTTAAGTTTAAATAGTTAATTTAAATGCTTTATCAAATGACTCTTCTATTTACTTGCGTGCTTTACTTACTTTTAAAGCTTTCCCTTTCACCTTGCGATGTTGCATTTCAGAAATGACGTAAGGTCCTTTACCATTCATGATTTCAACATAGGTGACATTTTCCTGAATCGTGATAATACCGATATCTTCAGCTGATATATCTCTAATACTCGTCAATGTTCCGACGAAATCAACAGCACGTAGCTTCTTCTTTTTGCCACCATTAAAGTAAACCTTAGTGATATACTTGTTCAGCTCTTTATTACGGGCGATTTTCGGTGCAATGCGTGTTTTTATTTTCTTTTCAAAAGCTGCCTTTGCCCGAGTGACCACGCGATCATTAGGCGCAAATACTTCCGTAATCTCATGGTTATCATCGAAGGCATACTCACGAATTTCCTGCCAGCGTGTTCGGTCATTCTCACTGACCATCGTTAACGCGAGTCCTGTTTTGCCTGCTCGACCTGTCCGGCCTGTCCGATGCGTGTAGCTTTCTTTTTCAAAAGGAACATCATAATTGACGACATGCGTCACATTGTCAATATCTATTCCACGAGCAGCAACGTCTGTGGCTACCAAGTAACGAAGTTTCCCAGAGCGAAATTCATTCATTACGTCTAAGCGATCGTCTTGATCCATTCCGCCGTGCAATTTATCGATGGGTAAATCGGCTTTGTCCAAATGCCTTACAACACCATCTACCACATCTTTCGTATTACAAAAGATGATACAGGCATCCGGATTCTCAATTGTTAATAGGTCTAACAGTATCTTTTCTTTAGCTGCTTCTTCAACATTGATATAAGAATGTAAAATTTTGGGAGTATTCTCTATTGAGGATTCCATTTTGACAGAAGCACGGTCAGGACTCATATAAAAACTGGCCAGACGATTGATTTCTGATGACATAGTCGCAGAAAAAAGCATTGTTTGGCGTTCTTTCGGTAAGTAATCAATAATATCTTCCACCTGTTCGATGAACCCCATATTGAGCATTTCATCTGCTTCATCTAAAACTAAGCTACTAATCTTATCTACTACCAACGTACCTTCTTTTAAATGTTCCAGTATCCGACCCGGAGTACCGACAACAATGTGACTTTTTTGTTTTAATTCGGATTTCTGTGTTTTAAAGGAAGACTTACCAAATACCGCAGTTACCTTTATTCGCTTCAATCGACCGATATTCATGATATCGTTCTTGACCTGGAGCGCTAACTCCCGAGTTGGGACCAAAATCAAGGCTTGAGGTTTATTCTCTTCCCACTCTGCTTGTTCACACAGTGGAATACCAAAAGCAACGGTTTTACCACTGCCAGTTTGGGACTCGACGAGGATATCTTGTCTCTTTAATGCCAACGGAATGACCGATTCCTGTACCGCTGTCGGATTGAAGTACCGTAAACTCGTTAGTGCTTTTAGGATTTCAGAACTGATCCCAAATGTTTCAAATGATGTATGATTCATATTTTCCTGCTTTCTTTTTCTTTGCTGAATGGTTAATAATAGATTTTAAACGATTTACAATTTTTTAAAATAAGCAGACTCTTCTGCAGTCTAAAGTCTACCATTCTAATTTGAATCATGAAACACTTTTATCGCTTCTAAAGTTTGTTGTTGCTAACGCTCTAATTTAAAAGAAACTTAGCCAGTACTTTTCTTTTAAAAACGTATTATCCTTAAACATTTTTTAAGAAAAATAAAAAGCAGAAACCCGCCAATGCAAAGTTTCTGCTTATGCTTAATTCTTTATGCTGTTTATCATACCGCTTATCTTGTCAAGAATATCTTTAATCTGTTACTTCTCTAAATATATCCTTATCTACTTATGGTACGGTTCTCCACGCATGATTCTAAAGGCACGATAAATCTGTTCTGTTAGGATCAGTCTCATCAGCTGATGCGGATAAGTCATTTTGCCAAAGGAGATGGTTTCGTCACTTCGATTCAGCACTTCTTCACTCAATCCAAGGGATCCCCCAATAACGAATACAATACTGCTATTTCCGTGGATCATCAACTGCTGTATTTCATTAGCAAAGTTTTCCGATGTACGCTCTTTAGACTTAATAGCTAATGAATAAACATATGCCTGGTCAGGAATTTTAGCTAATATTCGTTGCCCTTCTTTCTCTTTAATCTGTTTCATCTCAGCTGCACTCAAACTTTCCGGGGCTTTTTCATCAGCGACTTCTATGTTTTTGAATTTTGTATACGCGCTTAATCTTTTGGCGTACTCTTCAATTCCATTGATCAGATATTTCTCTTTTAATTTTCCTACTGAAATAATTGTTATATCCATTATTTCCCCCCTTATTTATCAAAATTATTCATCATTTTAGCTAATATTTTTTTCAATTGTGAGAATTCCTCTTCTTCGAGGTTTAGGTGCTTAATAAAATTAACTGGAATACTTTCTGCTTTTTTCTCCGCCTTTATTCCTTTTTCTGTTAAGCTGACTTCCACCACTCGTTCGTCGTTTGTTGATCTTACCCTAGTGATTAGTCCATTTTCTTCCATTCGTTTTAGCATTGGTGTCAAAGTTCCTGAATCAAGAAATAACCGATTCCCTAAAGATTTTACTGAAATTATCTGGACTTCCCAAAGTACAAGCAAAGCTAGATACTGAGGATACGTTACATTTAATTCCTTTAATAAAGGACGATATATTTTAGTCATCTGTCTTGTCGTTGCATATAATGAAAAACACACTTGATTTTCTAGTTTTAATAGTTCATTTGCCATATTCATCTCTCCTCTATAACAGTATAACAATTTAAAAAGAAGTTTTATATAGTTTGACTTCCACTATTAAGTTGTATACAATTAAATTGCACACAATATTAGTAAAGGGACAGGTGATTTATATGACAAACGCACTATATACTGCTTCATCAACAGCAACTGGAGGTCGTCAAGGACATGTTAAATCTTCAGATAACGTTCTTGACTTAGAATTAACAGTACCTAAAGGATTAGGTGGCCAAGGCGAAGAAGGAAAAACAAATCCTGAACAGTTATTTTCAGCTGGATATTCAGCATGTTTCGATAGCGCACTTCAATTAGTTGCCGGAAAAGCTAAGAAAAAAATCAATTCTACTGTAACTGCTGCAGTTAGCATAGCAAAAGCTGGCGAAGGATTTGGATTAGCAGTCGAATTAACAGCAGAAATTGAAGGTGTCACTCAAGAAGAGGCTGAAGAACTAGTTGAAAAAGCCAACCAAATTTGTCCTTATTCACGAGCAATCAATGGTAACGTAGAAGTCAAAAAAACAGCAATTGCAAAATAAAAATTCCTCTATATACTTAAGACCCCACTTTTTTTAGAAAGTGGGGTCTTCTTTTCCACTATTGTGCACAGTTATCCCCAACACTTATACACATACCCACAGGATTGTTCCCCTAATTTTCGTTTTTTACTTCTCATATTTCTATTTGTTCGCCTAATATTTTCTAAAATAACTTTAAGTTATCCCCATGTCTAATTTGTTTTCTCACAATTTTTAAACGACCTAAAACCTTTATACATCAACCTTTTATTAGGTAAAAACTGGTTGGTCATTAATCTTATACACAACGCTGTTTAAATTTGTGGATAACTTTATTTCAGAAATATATTGTTTTTTTAGTCTCTTTTCAAAATTTATCCACAATTTAAATTTAAAGTCCACATACTTATACACAGAACAAAAAAAGAACACATCTTTTTAGTAGATGTGCTCTTAAAATATTTTTCCTATAGTGCCTGATCAGATGCTCTCATATTAATTGTTGTTTTCTCTAGAGATCCGTCACGATAATATTCAACTTCAACATTGTCTCCTATTTCTGTATCGTAGATTTGTTGTCTCAATTCTATTCCGTTTGTTACATCTACTCCATTGAATTTTACTATGATATCATTTTGTGCTAATTCAGCTTCTGCTGCTGCACTTCCACTCGTTACTTCAGCAATTACAACTCCTCCTGCTATATCTTCAGGTACGTTGAGCACAGATTCTTGCTGTTGTTGTGAGATCATTGCCAAATCAACCATACCGATTCCTAAAACAGGTCTCGTAATTTCTCCAGATTCCTCTAACTGGTTAATAATATCTACTGCATCATTACTTGGTATTGCAAATCCCATTCCTTCAACTGTCGAAGTAGAAATTTTCATTGAGTTTATCCCAATAACTTGTCCAGCTATATTCACTAATGGTCCACCAGAGTTCCCAGGATTGATTGCTGCATCTGTTTGGATAGCTGTCATTTCCCAATCGTATTCTCCATCTCCATCTGTATCAACTGGTACTGAACGTTCAACTGCTGAAATAATACCAGAGGTTACAGATGAGGCAAAGTCAGTTCCAAGTGGAGATCCAATAGCTATGGCTGGTTCCCCTACTGCAAGCTCCTCAGAATTTCCAAATTCTGCAACTGAACTAACGTCTTCTGAATCAATAGTCAACACAGCTAAATCTGTCCATACATCAGCTCCTATTACTTCAGCTTGGACTCTTGTACCATCTTTCAACAAAACATCAACTGCATCTGAACCTTCTATAACGTGGTTATTCGTAAAAACATATGCAGTGTCTCCATCTACTTTGTAAACAGCACCACTACCTGTTCCTACTTGTTGTAAACTTTCTTCATCCTCTGTCTCTTCACCATCCTGAGTACTCCCATACCATCCATATGGATTTTCAGCTGCTTGTTGCATGTTGATTACTGATACAACTGCATCATCAATGGTACTAACTGCATCCGTAACACCCGAAGAGGCATCTACATTCACTTCTGAGACAGCTACATCTCCTTCTTCATTTACATTCCCTGTTTCGTTTCCACCGTCTTCTTGACTCTGATCAGCAACCTCACATCCTGCCAATAAACTAGCAGTCATTCCTAGTACCATAAGTTTTTTAAAATTTATATTATGCATTGTTATAATTCCCCTCTCAACATATTATCTTACCTTCGATATGATTGTACAATTTTATTTTGAATTTTTATTGAATGAACATTGAATAAATCGCTCTACGTCAAACGTATTTTAACATAATATGTGAAGAATCTATATTTTTTTGATTTTATTCTTTTAAAAGACTGTGATTCTACTTGATTAAGCAGAATCACAGTCTTTTAAAGTATTATTTCTCTTATACAAGTCCTTGTGAAATCATTGCTTGAATCACACGATCAAATCCAGCAATATTCGCTCCTGCCATAAGATTATTTTTTTCAGCGTATTTAGAAGCTGTCTCGCTACAGACTATATAAATATTTTTCATAATAATCTTTAATTCACTATCTACTTTTTCAAATGTCCACGGTAAACGTGCAGAGTTCTGCGCCATTTCCAGTGCAGATACTGCTACACCACCAGCATTAGCTGCTTTTCCTGGACAGTATAATATGCCATTTTTACTGTAAGAATCAATAGCTTTCTTGCTAGATGGCATGTTAGCTCCTTCAGCAACTATTTTAGCTCCAGCTTTAGCAATTTCATGAGCTGCATTCAGATCAATTTCATTCTGGGTAGCACACGGCAAGGCAATATCATATGCTTCTTTTAATGTCCAAACAGATTCTCCTTCTACATATACCGCATCCGTATGAACATCTATATAGTCTTTGATTCGACTACGACGAACTTCTTTAATTTCTTTTACAAGATCTAAATCAATCCCCTCAGCATCATAAATATATCCAGAAGAATCTGAACATGTCAGTACTGTAGCACCTAATTCTTGAGCTTTTTCAATTGCATAGATTGAAACATTTCCACTACCCGACACAACAACTTTCTTATCTTTTAGTGAATCTTGTCTATCTTTTAAAGCGTTCTGAACAAAGTAAACTAGTCCATAACCAGTCGCTTCTGTTCGCGCTAAACTCCCCCATGAATTAAGTGGTTTCCCTGTTAAAACTCCTGCTGTATAACCATTCAATCGTTTGTATTGTCCAAATAAGAATCCGATTTCTCTTCCTCCAACACCGATATCTCCAGCGGGTACGTCGATATCAGGACCAATATGTTTCTGGAATTCTGTCATAAAACTCTGGCAGAAGCGCATAACTTCAGAATCCGATTTTCCTTTAGGATCGAAATCACTTCCACCTTTTCCACCACCGATCGGTAGCCCAGTTAAACTATTTTTGAATATCTGTTCAAATCCTAAAAATCTTACAATACTTTCATTTGTAGTAGGATGGAACCTAAGACCACCTTTATAAGGTCCAATTGCTGAATTATATTGAACTCGATAAGCTCGGTTGACTTGCCATTTCCCCTTATCATCTTGCCAAGGTACACGAAACTGGATTAGTCTTTCTGGTTCAACAATCAGAGATAACAGATTTTTTTCAATTATTTCTGTGTGTTCATCAAGATAAATTTCTAATGTTGGCAGAAATTCTTCTACCGCCTGAATAAATTCTTTTTTCTCTGCATGTTTTTCTTTTAATTCTCTTAATACTTGCTCAATGTACGATTTAGATGTCAATCTATTCACAGCTCCTTCTTAAATAAATGCTTCTTATCATTTTATCATAATTATTTATTTTTAAGAAGTTTTTCATTATAACATTGCAATTATCTGACAAAAATGATAAAAAAGAAGCAGGCTTTTATATAAAAAGCCCACTTTCGATTTCCTATTTTTTTTATAACATGAATAATGGCGAAGCTTCTACAGGATCTGTATCGAACAAAGTATAGTCATGACCCACACCAGTACCTTTTTGCTTAAGAATCTCTTCTACTGTGGAATGGGCTATTTCTTTCAGATTATTTTCCTTACTCAAATGTCCTAAATAAACTCTCTTCGTTCTATCACCGACGATTTCAGCGAGTGCCAATGCGCCATCTTCATTGGAAAGATGTCCTTTATCACCAAGAATGCGCTGCTTGAGAGACCATGGATAACGACCCATTCGCAACATGCTTAAATCATGATTGCTTTCAAATAAATACGCATCTGCATTTTTCACATAATCACGCATGTTATCACTAACGTATCCAGTATCTGTCAACATAACAAATCTCTTATTGTTTTTTTGAAAAGTATAAAACTGGGGATCTACTGCATCATGAGATACCCCAAAACTTGATACGTCAATATCACCAATCGTCATAGTCTTATTCATATCGAAGTGATGCTTTTGCTCTATTTTTATTTTACCTAATTTAGGTTCCATTGCCTTCCACGTATTTTGGTTTGCATAGATATCTAAATTATATTTACGTGCCAAGATTCCAACACCCTTAATGTGATCACTATGTTCATGTGTAACCAAAATGGCATTCAAATCTTCTGGACGACGATCAATCTGCTTCAGTAACTCAATGGCTTTCTTGCCACTGAATCCACAATCTACTAATATTTTTATTTTATCTGATTCAATATAAGTGATATTTCCAGTACTTCCGCTGGCCAATACGCTTATTTTTAATCCAGATTGTTCAGCTTCTAACATTTAGAATTTCCTCTCTGGTCAATTGTCATTGTTTATCTTACAATAAACCGATCTACTAAATCAAGAAGCCGTTTAATCGAATGCTAAACGGCTTCTTGATTTACTCATATATTCAAATTTTCTAGAGAAAAGAAATTATTCTTCTGCTTCAATTGGCTCTTCCACCTCTGATGTATCTTCTGAGGATGCGTCTTCTGATTCATCACTTTCTTCTAACGCAGGAGTATCTGTAGGATCAGATAATATTCTTCCATTAGTATCTACTGCATCTACTCTAAAAACTTCACTTTCATTGCTATTTGTAACAGGTACCAACCATATCGGTCCATACATACTCAAATTTTCTAAATTTAATGTTCTCTGGTAAGCTAGAATAGGGGTTTCTACTTTTGATCCCGATGCTAATTCATTATTCTGAAATAAAATCTCTATAGCCCTTTCAGCAGTAATCAGTTCATCAGAAGAGCCTTGTTCTTTCATTGGACCAGCATAAGTCTGCTGGTAAGAAATAATATTCCCGTCACCACCGTAATATAAAGAAATTTCAGAAGTCCCATCTCCGATAGGAATACCATTTACCATCTGACCGTAGATGAATCGATTCCCCTCTCTATCATATCTAAGGTAATCATACTGCTCTCCAAACAGGACAGACGAACTATTGACAAATTCATCTAACAAAGTCAGATCTGCTTCTGTGAACCCATCTTCAGGATTACCTTCTAATTCGATAGGATCGGATAAAATACTAGTATAAAGTGTTCCTTCTGAATCAATAGATCCAGCTTGGTTCTCTAAAGATTCTGCATTGTCTTCTAGAAGCATATTAGCATCTGCCTGCATATAATAAACCTCTGATTCAACTTCAGGCAACGTTTGTGGATACTCAATTCCTCTATCACGCATGTCAGAAGTAAAATCTTGTGTAGGATTCGTTGTAGCATACTGAAGATCCGTTCTACTGATAAAACTCACTAAAAGATAAATATTCAATAGTACAAAAGCTAACAGAAAGATATTTTCAATTTTTTTAAAGTCCACTGAGTGATCCCTCCTGTAACTCCATAAATTGATCGACTGTATACCAGTTACTATCATTTTCTACATTAATATACCAGTCAGGTTCAAAGTGGATCACCCGTTCGTCTTCTTCACTTTCTTCCCATGTCAGTCCTACTTTTAATCCCGTAATGGTAGAAAGGTCGATTCCTGCCGCCTCTAAGTTTCCAGCAATTTCACTTCCACTTGCCAACTCTTTTTCATCATATCCGTCTAATGAGATTGGCGTCTGAGCAACTCTCAATGGTATACGTAAATTTTTCATTCCACTTCCGTCTACTGTCAAAGCAACTTGTGAATCAAGCTGTTGATCGCTAAATACAGGCATCCCATCAAGATAACGTTGAAAAATTACTTCCCCAGTAGATGGATCATATGATTCATACCTTGATCTGTCTTTCCAGTTTTCCACTTTTGCTAATTCCTGAAAACTATTAGACAAACGTTCAGTCAGAGATAGTTCTTCCTGATTTGTTCTCTGACGTAAATAAGAAAGAGTATAATTTTCATCGTTAATAACTACTTCTGTTGTCAAGCTAGTGTATTGTTGCCCGTTCAAGGTAGATCTGACATCTACTTCCGATGTGTCTTCAAAAAATTGACTGATAAACAGTCTATCCGGCAAACGCTCAACTATATAATTTTCATAAGACAAACTCATTTCCGTATCTGGTACGTAAATAATTTGGTTTAACTCAAGTCCTGTTGCTTCTGTATAATGAATCGCTTCAGCATCTCGAAAACCTGCTAATAAATCTTCAGGAATCATAACTTCTTCAAACTCATAGGTTAATTCTTCCTGATCATTATAAAACAGCACTCTATCTTGATCGTTTAAATTAAATAAGACCCGGTCAAAAGTACGATTTTCGTAATCTGAAGGAATATCTTCAAACCCTTCACTAAATAAACCAAAAGGAATTTCTTCATCAAAAACAAATTCTACCCATGAGTCTTCATAAACTATTTGCTGATATTCTGAACGCGTGAGTGTTTTAGGCGTTTGAACATCACTGAATCTCATCGTTTGATAGCTTTGTTCAACTAAATCCTGAGTGTCTGCCAATGAAGCGAGCTGATGACTATCATAAGCTTCATGTAAAATTATTTGATTTGGAGAAAAAACTTCGGAACTCGAACGGTCGACTAGAGCAGGCGTCGTTGATCCTCCACTTGAAGTCGTTTGTTCATTAGACTGGCTACCCGTAGTCAGCAAACTGACACTTAAGAACAAACTAAGAACAATGAGCGCGCCGAGTAATATATGTTTTATATGTGTCCAAGTCACGACCATTCATCCTCCTCAAACGGCACATATGGAAGAGACAGGTTGAATGTTGTACCTTTTCCTTCCACACTCTCTGCCCATATACGTCCACCGTGTTGTTCAACGACTTCTTTGGAGATCGCTAATCCTAATCCACTTCCACCCATAGCTCGTGAACGTGCTCTATCTACACGGTAGAATCTGGAAAAGATTTTTACTAAATCTTTTTTAGGAATTCCCATTCCTTCATCTTTAATACTGATAATGACAGCTCTTTCTGTCTGACGCATTCTTCCCGTTATCGTTCCACCATCTGGAGAATACTTCAATGCATTATTCATAATATTGTCTAAAACCTGAATCATTCGATCAGTATCTATCTCTACAAAAGCAGGTCGATCTAGTAAATGTCTTTCTATATTATACTTTTTATCTTCATATTCTGTAGAGTGAATCAGCATATCAAATCGATTTAACACGTGATCTAATAATTCAGTAATATCGACTAATTCTACATCTAATTCACTTTTACCTGCATCAATTCTTGAAAGATGCAATAGATCCTGAATCATTCGAATCATTCGATCCGTCTCGTTCTGGGTAACTTCTAAGAAGCGTGGCGCTAGTTCGGGATCTTCCCATGCTCCATCTGCTAATGCTTCAATGTAACTTCTCATACTTGTTAATGGAGTTCTTAATTCATGAGAAACATTAGACACAAATTGTTTTCGTTCTTCTTCTATTTTCTCTTGCTCTGTTACATCATGTAATACACAAACGATTCCACTGATAAATCCTGTTTCTCTTTGAATCAATGAGAAAGAAGCTCTCAAAACTGTCGGTACACCCATGGTTGATCCACTGATCAGAATATCTTCTTGTTCTTCTAATATTTGTCTAAGTGTAAGTTCTTCTTCTACATCCAATACTTTTAGTAAACTTTTTCCGTTGGCTTCTTTACCTGTCACGTCCAGCATCGTTTCAGCCATACTATTGACGATTACAATCTTTCCTCGTCGGTCTGTTGCAATAACCCCATCTGTCATATGCGTTAAGACACTGTCTAACCTACGTCTCTCTGAATCGATCGATTCTTGTGCTTCAGCGACTTCGTCCGAAAGTTCGTTGATTAGAAAAGCTAATTGACCCAATTCATCTTCACCATATACTTTTAAGGTACCTGAATAATCTCCTTCAGCAATTGCACGTGTCTGTGTCTGCATTTCTTTGATTGGTTTAGTCAACGCGCGCGAAACCATATTTGCTAAAATCAAAGAAAGTACAATTGCTACGGCTGAAGATTGCAAGAAAATTCGGGTAATTTGTGAGATTTGATTATAAACATCTTCAATGTTACTTTCCATCAAGACGACACCTAGAAATTCAGGATCCTCGGCGTTCGAGAAAATAGGTTCCACAACTTTCCATCTTCTTCCAGAAGCGGCATCTTCGACTTGTCTAGTTACCGTATCTCCGTTTAGATGTGCACTTCTCACATCTGCATCCGTGGAAATCTGTCCAAGCATTCCTTGTTGTGTACTGTCGCTGATTCCTAAAACGACCATATTCGTATCTATAACTTGCAGTTCAGTAATTCCACTTCCAGAAAATTCCATAAGAAGATCATTGATCTGTTCTTTAGGGTCTATTTCAGAATCTTCATCACTTTCATAAGCTTCTAGTAACGGTAAAATTGCACTTTCTAAAAAAGTCATCTGAGTCTGTCGGTCTTCTTCGAAATTGGTTACCAGTTGTCGTTCAATCTGGGTAATAAAATTCGCCCCAATAATCTGTAGGGCGAATACAAGTAACATTACAATAATAAATACGATTTTTGTATTGATAGATTGGTAAAAACGAATCTTTTTTTTCATATACAATTATTTCTCCTGTTGTTCAGGATTCCTTAAATAATAACCTACACCACGTCTAGTTACTAAAAAATTAGGATGGCTCGGATTATCTTCGATTTTCTCTCTCAATCGACGAACCGTTACATCAACAGTACGTACGTCTCCAAAGTAATCGTAACCCCAAACGGTCTCTAATAAATGCTCTCGCGTCATAACTTGTCCAATATGCCTTGCTAGATAATGTAACAACTCAAATTCTCTATGCGTTAATTCAATCGTGCTGCCTCTTTTAGATACGATATAAGCATCTGGATGAACCGTTAAATCTCCTACTTCTATATCATTAGTTTCAGGTTTTTCTGGTTCTGCTGTCTGTACAGAAGATTGACGTCTCAAATTTGCTTTGACCCGAGCAACTAACTCACGATTAGAAAAGGGTTTTGTTACATAGTCGTCTGCTCCTAGTTCTAGTCCCAGCACTTTATCAATTTCCTGATCTTTAGCTGTTACCATAATAATGGGAATATCATGCTTTCTACGGACTTCTCGACAAACTTCCAATCCATCCATTTTAGGCAGCATTAAATCTAACACGATTAAATCTGGGGTGCTCTCTTCAACTTTTTCTACCGCCTCTTCCCCATCATAAGCAGTAACTACTTCGAATCCTTCTTTTTCAAGATTAAATTTTACTATATCTGAAATTGGCTTTTCATCATCTACCACTAATATTTTTTTCAAGTGATGCTCCTCCTCAGAAACATGTTTTTAATCATCAATTCATCTATCAACTAACTTACAATCAATTATACAGCACCTATGAACTCGGTTCAATTTTTCATATTAAACCGCCATCAGAACTTGATTCATCCAATAAGTATCCATTTCTTCTAAATCACTAAAAATTTAACTCCATTGCAATCGTTTCTCCTGCAATAACCTCTTTTGAAGGAAAAACTGTCTGGTTCATTTGTATATCCTGGTCATCTAAAACGATTACTGAAATGATAGGGTTGTATCCTTTTTTGACAATTAATTCCTCATCAAACTCAACTAGAGTTTCACCACTTTCGACTCTATCCCCTTTTTCCAGCTTCGTAGAAAAACCTTCTCCATTCAATAGTAAAGTATTGATTCCCACATGAATCAGGATTTTTATTCCTTCTTCGGTTTCGATGTAGTAAGCATGCTTGGCATCTGCGACTTCAATCAGCTTTCCACTGATGGGAGCCACTACAGTCTCGGATACAGGTTTTATTGCAAAACCTTCTCCAATCATTTTTTGAGCAAAGACTTTATCTGGAACATTTTCAATGGATAAAACTTCTCCATCTGAGACTGCACACAGTTCTATCTTGTGCTGAGAATTCTTCATTTCCCCTATTTCAATTTCAGAATCCTTCATTTTCTCATCGCTCATTATTTTCTCCTTTTTATCACTACTTATATGATAGTTATCTAAGTACTTTATGTTGCTACTATTCTAACAATTAAAGCCGTTTCAAGCAATATCTTTTAAACCGTAGCTTCTGTTTGTTGCTAAGATACTGTTCGTGGTATTCTATCTATATAGATAGAAAATTAAATACTAGTTTAGAAGTAAAGGAGGGACTACTATGTCATTAGGATATATCATCGCTTTGATTATTTTAGGTATAGCTTTTATTGCTCTTATAGCAATCGGAATCGTTACCTTTAAAAAAGTTAAACCAACAATCAAAAATTTTAAAGAAACTCAATCCACGGTTCAAGACCATATTGAACATTTTACTACGGAAGCTGATGCTGTCCAAACTAAAGTAAACAAGATTATGGGAAGAGTCGAAGATTTACAGAAAGTATCAAATATCAAAATGCAAAGATTCAACGAATTATCTACCCACGCTTCTAGTTTAAATGATTCATTGACTTATTTAAAAGAACACGGTGGAGACTATTCAAAAGGAATAGCACAAAATGCTGTAGATGAACTAAAAACAGAGGGTCCAGTAATTGCTAAAACATTTAGCTTAGCTTTCAAGCGAACGATCGAAAAGCAAAAAGCACGTTATAAAAACTAATTAAACAAGTATTGAGAGGAGATTTACATTATGCCAAGAATAAGCTTAACTAAAGCCATATTGATGAGCGCTGCATCTGCATTCACAGCCTTACTATTCGCTCCAAAAACTGGAAACCAGTTTCGAAAAGAATTAAAATCCGGAGCTTCCAAATTAAAAGATTCCAGTGGCGATAAAGCACAAAAACTACTTGAAGATTTCAGAGAATCTTATAGCGAAGTAGACCAAGAACTACAAGCTGAGCAAGCGGAAATGGATGCCAAACAAGCACAGTTAAATAAAACAATCGAAGAGATTGAAAGAGATCTAGCACAAAAACAAGCATCGCAAAGGGATTCAGTAATTGATCCTGCTACTGCCTCTCACTCAATGTATGATGACGAAACATTGGGAGATGTCAACGGAACACCCCTTGATCCAAATCAAGATCAGGCTATTCCAAAAGACAAAGTTGATGAAGCTTTACATGATAACTATTTATCAAAAGATAATGAATTTAAATTAAATAAAAAAGATTTAGCTGATGAAAAAGAAGCATCATTAAAAGTTAATCCTCATGACTAATTAAAACAAATAAATTTCAACTCTAAAAAAAGCGATCAAGATGCGGAGTACTTTTTCTCCTAGACATCTTGATCGCTTTTTTTTAATATTTTTTAGGAATCCATACTGAAATTGATTCTGCATTAACTGGGAATATTGCTGTTCCGTCTTCACCAATTTCAATTTCTTCTTCTCTGTTACCTAGTTTATCTATATAGTGTTCTCCTGCATGCAGGTCACCAACATTCATTTCCTTGTATCCTTCTTCTCCACTAGATAATACGACCGCACACCCTTCAGGATGTTCATCATCACCTGTACGTGTAAATCCTAGACAAGTAGCATGATCAAGATAATTATACTGTTCACCATAAGCATATTCTGTTCTGATATGCATCAATCTTTCAATAATATCCGGACAGCCCTCATAATCAACTTCACCACTATACCCGTAGTAATCACTATAAAAAAGACAAGGATATCCATACGTACTCAACAAAACAATACCATATGCTAATGGTTTGAACCATGGCTCTACATAGGACTCTAAAGACTGTCCTGGCTGCGAATCATGATTTTCTACAAACGTCACAGCTTGCTCTGCATTCTTTTTATAAAGTGTCCCATCAAATAGTCTTCTCAAATCAAAATTTGTTTTCTGCTGAGAAGCTTCATGCAAGGCATAATGAAACCTTACATCCATCATAGAGATATTGAACTCTTGATCTTCTAAATACTCTTCTAAATATTTATATTTCTGGTGCCAGTATTCCGCTACAAAGAAAAAGTCTTCACCATATTCTGCACGAACTTCTTCAATCAGCTCTTTCATAAACATACGATCAATGTGCTTAACTGCATCTAACCGAATTCCATCAATTCCAGTTTCTTCTATAAACCATTTAACCCATTTTTTTGTTTCTTTAATAACTTCTGGATGACTATAATCAATATCCGCAAACATTAAGTAATCAAAATTACCAAATTCAGTCGATACATTTTCGTCCGGTGCCCAACCCTTACCTTCTCCTTCGATACGATAAATTCCCTGTTCTCCAGTAATTTCATCATCAGATACACCCGAGAAATGATACCAATGCCATTCAAAGTCAGAATATTTCCCTTGTCTTCCTGGAAAATTAAAATAAGTCCAAGATTCAATTTCTTTTGCTTCTTCAATTTCTTCATGTCTATTATCCTCATTGACTGCAACTGCCCAGAATTTTTCTGTTCCATCTGCTCCAGCTTTATGATTCAAGACTACATCAGCATAAACTTGTATCCCGTGTTCATGTAATGTATGAATGGCATCTAGTAATTCTTCTTTTGTTCCATATTTAGTTCGAATTGTTCCTTTTTGATCAAATTCTCCAAGATCATACAAATCATATATACCGTAGCCTACATCTTTTTGATCCAATGATTTAAAACAGGGGGGAATCCATACAGCTGTTACTCCTATTTCTCTTAAATGAGCCGCTTCTTCTTTCAGTTTTTTCCAGTGAGTCCCATCATTTGCTAAGTCCCATTCAAAATACTGCATCATTGTTCCATTATAAGCCATGTTCGTCTCCTCCTACAATCAGCGTTCAATATTAGACACTGTATCAGTACTATTTTATCGGTCAGAACAGAAAGAAACAACTATAACGGCTTACGACTCTATGCCTTTAAAACTCAAATTTAGAGCTAACTCAGAAACTGTCACTTTACAAGCAAGAATTGTCACGCCTTTTTCATCGTATATGCTTGTATTTTAGGTATTCAAGAGATACAATCTAGTTATTGATTTTTTATAGTATCAGAAAGGAAAAATTTTGTATGAGACGCTTGTTAGACCACTTTTCATTTTTACCCATTCCATTTAAAATCGTTTTAAGTTTTGCTTTCGTTATTTTGATTGGTTCTTTCTTACTTGCTCTTCCGATAAGTCAACAAGCCAGTTCACAAGCTACCTACTTTGATCATCTTTTTATTGCTGTATCTATGGTTTCTGTAACGGGTCTTTTTACTGAACCGCTAGCTTATACTTATAATATCTTTGGTCAAATCATAGGACTAATTTTGATTAAATTAGGTGGTCTAGGATTAATTACACTCGTGGCGACGATTGTAATGCAATTAGGACGCCGCGTAAGCATGAAAGATGAGGTTACTTTGCAGCAAGCTTTGAACAGAGGAGATATGATTGGCTTTCGTGATTTTCTGATTTCTGTTGTTAAGTATACTTTTCTAATTGAAGGAATCGGGGCTGTTTTTTTGAGCTTCCACATGGTTCCTTTATTTGGGTGGGCCAAAGGAACATTTACCTCAATTTTCTTATCTATATCTGCCTTTAATAATGCCGGATTTGATAATTTGGGCACAACTAGCCTACAAGGTTTTGTGAATTCTCATATAGTCAATATTGTTATTCCCCTTCTGATCATTATAGGAGGGATCGGGTTTTCTGTCTGGTTCGATCTTGCTCAAAATTTCAAAGCTTTTATTTCAGTTAGAAGCTGGATCGATTTTAAAGGACGATACAGAAGGTTGAAATTACACACTCGCTTAGTTTTGAACTGGACGATATTTCTCATTTTTGCAGCTATGGTTTTATTCATGCTGTCTGAATGGAATAACAGCGAGACTATTGGTGGATTGAATTTCATTGGTAAAATGCAAGCGACCTTCTTCCAAGCTGTAACACTGCGGACGGCTGGGTTCGGTACTGTTGGTTACACACATCTTCGCTTATTTACAATTATCTTTATGACTGTGTTCATGTTTATTGGAGGTTCTCCTGGTGGTACTGCCGGTGGCGCGAAAACTTCAACCGTTGCTTTAGTTGTAAAATTATTATGGGCCGAGATTACCGGTCAGCAACATGTACATTACCAAAAAAGAACATTAGATGATGAAATTGTTCAGAGAGCATTGGTAATTGTTGTGATGTTTGTCATTTTAAATTTTCTTGGTCTATCTCTAATGTCTATATTTGATGAAACCGTCCCTATGCAGTATCTCTTTTTTGAAGCTGTTTCTGCACTTGGTACCGTGGGCTTATCAGCTGATCTTACTTCTGAGTTATCTCGCGGCAGTCAGACAGTCATTATGTTCTTAATGTTCATAGGCAGACTGGGTCCTATCACGATCTTTACAGCATTGGGACTTTTTGATAGAAAACAAAAACCGAAAGTTTATGCATCAGGAAATATCTTAATTGGATAGGAGAGAAAATATTGAATAAAGTTGTTGGGGTATTAGGTCTTGGAGTATTCGGATCAACCATTGCAAAAGAATTAGGTGAACATTATTTTGATGTCATCGCCATAGATAAAGACTTAGTTGATGTAAATCGTGTGGAAGAATATGTAGTACAAGGTGTCCAAGGGGACATTACAGATCTAGATTTATTGAAAAGTATCGGTTTTGAAAAATGTGATACCGTCGTAGTTGGTACAGGTTCAAACCTGGAATCTAGTGTTTTAGCTGTCTTAAATTGCAAAAAGCTAGGCATTAAACATATTATTGCTAAAGCAAAAAACAAAGTTCATAAAGAAATTCTATTAGAAGTTGGCGCGCACGAAATCATTCGCCCAGAAAAAGAAATGGGTGACCGAGTCGCTCGTAACATCATGAGAAATAAGATCTTAGATGTTATTGAACTTGATGAAGATAATGCGATTATCGAGTTTCTCACACCTAAAGAATGGGTCGGAAAATCTTTAGTTCAATTAGATCTTCGAAATAAATATAAAATTAATGTTATTGGTATGAAAAATTCTGAAGGAGAAAAACTGCAAGTAAATCTTTCTCCAGATGAAAAAATTTCTCCTAAAAGTATGTTGGTGGCAATAGGCGAACCCCATACTTTTGAGCATTTAGACTATACAAATCAATTGAAATAGTCGTCACGAAAATTGGTTATTATGTAACTCCTTTTTCTAAAAAGTAGTTTTCTGAAAAATTAGTATTTCTTGAACAGATACTGTCTATCCATATATTCAAAGTAAATAAACAAATTTTAAAGTAGGCTATGGTGAATTTCAGCATAGCCTGCTTTTTTATTATAAAAAATTAAATTACTAATTTTAAGAATATTCTTAAAAAATAATGAGTGAATATATAATAAACAAATCAAATAATAGCTATTTATGAATTATTAACCTACAAGCCTTTTGGATTTTTTTATTCTTGGATAGTGTTATCTCTTTAAGTATTTAATGATAGTTGAAAAAATTTAAGAACATTATTGGAGGAGCAAGATCCGAAGGCCCATATCCAGTTATAAGCGATCCTCAAGTTGTAGAGGTTTACACCAATGTTATACTAATAGTAAAGATGTTAAGATCGAATTCTCTTTGGAAAGTTATTATAAGATTACAAGAATCTATCAGGGAGGAATAACTTTTGAAAATAAGTGATGCTATTTCAAATATAAAAAATTATCATCATGGTTATGATTCGACAGGTAAAAAAATCAATGATGAACAAGCTCGTGATCAAATCTTGTATGGAAATGCTGAGCAGAAATGTACTGGTATCATTACGACGATATTTGCCAGTATAGATGTTATAAGACAAGCACATGAACTTGGAGCCAATTTAATTATTGTGCATGAAGCCTTATTTTGGAACCATGGAGATCATCAAGGGTGGCTGGAAGAAACAAAAAATCATACTTATAGGATGAAAAAAAATCTCCTAAATGATTATGGAATCGTCGTATGGAGAAACCATGATTATGTTCATTCTGGAATACCCTTAGAGGATGGATCATATACAGATGGTATTTTTTACGGGTTTGCCAAAGAAATGGGTTGGGAAAATTATGCTTCTAAAAAAGCAAATGCACTTACAAAATTTGAAATCCCTGAAATAAGAGCAAAAAATCTTGTTAAAAAGATGATTCAATGTCTCAACCTCAAAGGTGGTCGTATTATTGGAAACCCAGAAGCAAAAATTCGAAGAATTGAGATTCCATTTCATATTTTCGGTAACGCCAATGATGAGATTATTAAAATGGACACAGATAAAGTTGATGCTTTGCTAGCTATGGAACTAGTTGACTTTTCCATTAATGAGTACGTAAGAGATAGCAGTATGCTAGGAAAAAATAAAGTCATTATTACATTAGGACATTTCAATATGGAAGAACCGGGAATGAAATATATGGCAACCTATATCCCTACTGCATTAAATGAAGATATCCCTTGTTACTTTGTACAATCAGGTGATACTTTTCATTATGTTTATTAACTTTTCACTATATACAGATACAGAATAGAACTGAACTTTATTCATTAAGTAAACAAAGAAAAATAAACAGCAGACCTGAAAAATGATCCGACCCCCATATATTAGACCAAAAATCTAATGTATAGGGGTCGGTTTTTTATGACTAAATATAATCTAAAGTTCAAGTCGATGGTCGTCACTGAATATCTAAAAGGATTTGGTGGTTACAGTTACCTTGCAAATAAATATGACATCAAGAGTGCAACTCAAGTTAAAGATTGGATAAATACTTATCAGAATTCTGGATGGGAAGGATTAGAGCGTAAGAGAAACCATAAGATTTACTCTGTTCAATTTAAAGTCAATGCGGTAGAGTTATACTTAAGAACAGAGTTGTCCTACCGCGAAGTTGCCAATCAATTAGGCATCAATCGACAAAGTAT
>NZ_FOSJ01000103.1 GCF_900114235.1 Marinilactibacillus piezotolerans
CTCCTTTTGCTTACATAAACAAATAAGATCCACTGAAATCTCAAGTAGATTTTCAGCGGATCTTATTTGTTTGTTAAGACTTTTGTCCCAGCCTCGTTTTTATATACGTAAAACATTTATTCTTTTGATTAAGCTTCAGTAGGTTGAGTTGCTTGTACAGCACCATCTTCTACTTGCTCAATTCCTTCTGTACCTTCTTTTTCTAATTTATACGCTTTTTGGTCTACAATTCTAAAGAATGGATAATAAACTGCTGCACTAACCCCAATTTGGAATACTTGTAATACAGCTCCTCGCCATCCACTTAACAAGAAACCTGATATAATCGGAGGCGTTGTCCAAGGAATATTTGCCCCATTAGTAAGTGGAACCAAATCCCAAGCCATTGCTGCATAAGTCATCCCCGCCATCAGTAACGGCATTATCAGGAAAGGAATAATCAGTACAGGATTCAATACAATTGGTAATCCGAAAATTAGTGGTTCATTAATATTAAATAATCCAGGAACAATTGCAAGTTTTCCTAATGTTTTATATTGTTGTGATTTAGCAAACATTATTACACATAGAGCTAAACCTAGTGTTGCACCAGCTCCACCAATTTTTACAAAGTTACCATAGAATTGAGCATTGATGATATTTGGCAATTCTGCACCTATTTTAAACGCTGCAGCATTCTCAGCTGTCAGGTTTAACCAGATTGGATTCATAACTGCTCCAATAATATTGGAACCATGAATACCAAATGACCATAGCAACCCTTCAAATATAAAGATAATAAATGTTGTAGGTAAGGTACGTGCCAATGCTAATAGTGGCGTTTGTAAGATTTCAAAAATAAAGGCATGTGCTGTTTCATAAGGCGTAAAACTAAATGCGATACGAACAAAATTGAATAAAATAATTACAATAAGACCAGGAACAAGTGCTGAAAAAGATCTAGCTACATTGGAAGGAACAGAATCAGGCAGTTTAATAACCCAGCCCTTTTGAATAACCCAGCGGTATATCTCAGTAGAAAGAACTACTGCTATCATACCGACGAATAGTCCGCTTGCACTTAAGTTCAGTGTTGGAATACCAGTTGCGCCATCTGCTGTTGCAATTGATGGAGTTAAAATAAAGAATGAAACTAATGCTAATAAGATCGCTCCAATATCATCCACTTTATAATAATTTGCCAGCGATTTTGCCACCCCAACCATGACAAATGGTGTCATAATTTCCATAGTCATATTATAAGGCACCATGAAATAGCTATTCCAATCTGATCCTAAAATCCCTTCCATAAATTCAGGATATCCATTTATTGGTATATTAGCAAAAAGTAAGAATACCGATCCAATGATAAGTAATGACATAGCACCAAAGAGTCCTGCCTTGACTGCTGATAAATATCTGTTGGCATCCAGTTTAAAAGCTATCGGCGATAGTATATCTGATAATTTATTTAAAGCTTTTTCCATATACAATACCTTCTTTCCTTTATATATATTCTGATTATGGCAATACCGATCCACACAATTAAGCGCTTGCATAATTATGTAATAACACCCGAGATTCCCCTCCTTTTTAAATGTTTGATAAATCATCCTATTAAAGATGTTTTACTTGATAAATCTACTTGTGAATTTTTCGAATCTGGTCACAACTGAGCGGATAAAAATCATTGTAACCTCTTTCATGTTTATATTATATTTCTTACATCGGATTTAAGTGAGCGTTTTCTTTGCTTTAAAATCAACGTTCCCCATATGTAATCCATTACATACTTGGTATAACAACATTTTAAAAATATAAAAAATTTAAATTAATTTCTATATTTTATATTTTTTGATTCAATTAAGAATAGGCTTATTTTATGAAAATAAAAAATCTTCTAAAAAAGAGTAAACACTCATTTTACAGAAGACTTATTGCATAATTATTTATTTATATCATTCCATTCTTCTCTCAATATTCCCATGCGAATAGAATCATAATATATTTCTTTCCAATAACGTACCTTTCTTAAACGGCCTTCCATTGTCATACCTAATTTTTCACCTATACGAATCATCCGATAATTCCCCGACCATGTAGTATACCCTACTCGGACTAAACCTAATGTGTCAAATAGATATTGAATCCACAGCTTCAATATACGTGTTCCATATCCTTTTTCTCTATCAAGTTTTTTATATCTTGAATATACACTTTAAGTGCAACACTTAATCCTTAAAAAAGACCCCTAGCTAAATTCCAGTTAAAATAGGGTTGTCCACACTA
>NZ_FOSJ01000008.1 GCF_900114235.1 Marinilactibacillus piezotolerans
ATACAAAAGGCGTTCTTTAGCGGTCCCTAGACAGCTGAAGAGAGTCGAAGTATTTCTGAGAAGCCTGGCGAGTGAAACTGGAATAAAGTGGGAAAAGCGTATGATGGTGTTGTAGACAAACTTGTTTGGAAAGTTCAACTATCTAGTTTTCAGAGAACAACGTTCTCTAAAAGATATAAAAAGAGTCATTGTGCGGTGATGATGGCGGGAAGGATCCACCTGTTCCCATTCCGAACACAGCCGTTAAGCTTCCCAGCGCCGAGGATAGTGAGGGGTTTCCCCTTGTGAAAGCAGGACGTTGCCGTGCAGCTCTTTTTTATTTATTAAAAATAGTTTTTTGATTCCGCAATAGCTCAGTTGGTAGAGCGCGCGACTGTTAATCGCGTTGTCGCAGGTTCGAGCCCTGCTTGCGGAGTTTTTTTATGTTTAAAAATATAGCTATGTTCAGAATTTTAGATTCAATTATACTAAAATAGTTAAATATTTAGTAAAAAACACAATCTTCCTTCCTACAGTAGTGAAATTAGTGAGGAAAAAGATTGTGTTTTTTTATTATATCTACTATTATCTGTTAAATAAAATATTTTGTAACTTTCATTAATACCTATCCCAAAAAATTATGATTGAGTTTCCTGGAAATGATAAACTGGTTCTTCGAGTTTTGTGTCAAGGTCAATTTCTAAGTTGTAGCCACTAAAGAACCATTCATCTTCTTTTCCTGCAAAATAAGTTACTTCGTTAACTTCTTTCTGTGCCAATGGCTCGCTATCAGGTTGATCAACACTCATGCCTATAGAGAATCCTTCGTGGACTTCTGTATTTCCGTAAGTTTTGCCAAAAAATCTAACACTGTCACCTTTTTCTAAAGCTAGTTCGTCTTCAAACCATTTTACAGCACGTTCCGTTACATCGATTTTCATTATTATTCTCCTCTTAAAGCTTAGCCTTGTAATTTGTAGTTGGTCATCTATTCGCTAGAGCATTGGTGACCAAGTCTTTTAGACTAGCTTCCTTTTTAATCAAATTTTTTATATCAGTTCCAGGCTTTTCAATATCACCATTAGCTATAGCGTGGTTCATAGAGGCAGTAAATTCAGCTGCAGGTTTCGGAAGTCCTGAATCAATAAAGTATTGTACAGCTTCTTCATTGGAAACTGCTTTATATGTTACCTGTTTTCCACTAACCTCACTCAAGGTGACAGCAAGGTCTTCATAAGACCAAGGTGTAGAAGATGCTAGATCTATTATTTCATTTTGAGAACCATTTTGACTTAATAATGCTGCTGTTGCCATTGCTAGATCTGTACGTGAAGTGGTATTTAACTTTCCATCACCTACATTCGCTATTAATTTTCCAGAAGCTATAGACTGGTTTAGAGAAGGATTAATGAAAACTTCCGTATAAAGTGGGTTTCGTATAAATGTATAGGTAAGACCTGAAACTTTTATAGCAGCTTCTGTGGCAAGATGCAATTTTGCTAATGGAATAGTTGAATGATCTGCATTAGAAAAACTTGTATAGTAAATTCGGCCGACTTCTGCATCACGGGCAGCTTTTACTACGGTAGCGTGCTGGATTACTCGTTCCATGTCATCAGTGCTGGGACTTGAAATAAATAGTAATTTTTTGATTCCTTGAAAAGCTTTTACTAATGAATCGTATGAGGAATAGTCACCATATCTTATCTCAATAGTACCTGGGAGTTGTTCTTTTGCTTTTTCTACGTTGCGAACAATGGCTGCTATTTTTTCTTTTGGGTTTTCTTCAAGAAGTTCCTGGATCACTAAATTTCCTAAATTACCTGTTGCTCCTGTTATAGCAATGGACATGTTGGATCCCTCCGGTTTTTAGATTCTTTTGTAACTTACTTTATGTTTGTTTCTAATCTTAATTTTAAGTGTAATGATATGGGAAGTCAATTCTATAGCTGGCTATGAATAATGGAATTCTGGTATGATAGATTTAAAATAATGAGGAGAGTAGTTTATATGACAACAATTGTAATTGCATCTGATTCTTTCAAAGGAAGCGCAAGTTCAAAATTGATAGCAGAATATATTACTAAAGGAATTAAACGGGTTGATAATACAGTAGAGATTTTATCTTTTTCGATTGCCGATGGAGGAGAAGGAACGGTAAATGCTCTTGTTGAATCATTAAAGGGAGAGTATGAGATAGCTCAGGTGAAGGGACCGTACAACAAAAATGTGATGGCTCGATATGGAATGTTAGGTGATTCAAAAGCTGTCATTGAAATGGCTAAAGCATCAGGATTGCACCTGAAAAGTGTAGGAGACTCTCCAATAGAAGCACATACTTATGGTGTAGGGGAATTAGTTAAAGCAGCAATGGACAAAGGTGTCACCGATCTTTTTATAGGGTTAGGAGGAAGTGCAACCAATGATGGAGGAGCGGGCATGGCGCAAGCTCTAGGAGTAAAATTGTTGGATAAGAATGGTAAAGAAATTGGTACAGGATTAAATGAGTTGAAACGAATACATACTATAGATTATTCTCAGATCGATTCGCGAGTTAAAAATTGTAAATTTACCATTTTATCAGATGTAACAAATCCATTAACTGGTGACAATGGTGCTACTGCCGTTTTCGGTTCTCAAAAAGGAGTCAAGAAGAATGAGATTAGAGAATTTGATTCTATTTTGCAGTATTATGCTGAAATAGTAGAAGAAACATTGAAATGCAGTTATATCAATACAGCAGGTGCAGGTGCAGCTGGCGGACTAGGATTTGGTTTGATGGCTTTTTGTGGAGCAGAAATGGCTAGCGGTATAGACGAAGTTCTTAGACTAATAGAATTAGAAAGCGTTTTGCCAAGAACTGATTTGGTTATAACAGGTGAAGGTAGAATGGATGGACAATCTGTTCAAGGTAAAGCACCAACAGGAGTAGCAAAGTTAGCAAAAAAATATCATTTGCCAGTAATAGCTGTTGTTGGCGGAAGAGATGATGATGTTTCTAAAATCTATGAAGCAGGCATTGATTTGATCATTGATACTGTTAATCGACCAATGCCACTAAAAGAAGCTATCGAAAATGTGGAAAAACTGTTGATAGAAGCCGGAGAAACAGCATTTCGAGCTTATCAGTTGAATAAAAATAAACAATAAAGAGGGAGCAGAATGAAGACAGAAAGAGATAAAATGATTGCAGGAGAGTTATATAATCCGGCTGATGAGGAATTAGTTAAAATGAGGATAAAGACTCATAATCTGGCACATACTTATAACCTTTTAGAAACAGAACAGGAAAGATCCGAAATGATCAAAGAGATATTCGGAATAACTGGAGAAAAACTTCATGTTGAACCAGGATTAAGAGTAGATTACGGAGAAAATATAACAGTGGGTAATAATTTTTATGCAAATTTTGATGCTGTAATGCTTGATGTTTGTCCTATCACCATTGGGAAAAACGCCATGTTAGGACCGAGAGTCAGTTTAGTGACGCCTGAACATCCTTTGCATCCAAAAGAGCGGAATTCTGGTATTGAATTTGGTCGACCTATAATGATTGGAGACAATTGCTGGGTTGGTGCAGATGCAACGATCATTGGTGGTGTGACTTTAGGGCATAACGTAGTAGTAGGAGCTGGATCTGTTGTGACGAAGTCTTTTGGAGACAACGTTGTAATTGCTGGAAATCCGGCACGGGTTATTAAAACCATTGAAATTTAGTATAATAGAAAATCAATAAAATTCTTGAATAATATATTTTAGTCAACATGCACAAATATCTACTAGATATTTGTGCATGTTACCGTAGAGAAATAAAACCGTTTACAATAAAATGATGAGTGTAAAGAAACTGATAAAACTAAACTATAGAAAAATAAAAAGGATTGGTGAATTAAATGGTAGAAATCGCACTGAAAAATATATATAAGAGTTATGATAATTCGGAAGATTACGCAGTGTCAGATTTTGATATGAAGATCAAAGATCGTGAATTTATTGTTTTCGTTGGCCCTTCAGGATGTGGCAAATCCACTACCTTACGCATGATTGCTGGACTAGAAGAAATTACAGATGGTGAGTTATGGATCGGTGACACAATGATGAATGATGTGGCACCTAAAGACCGTGATATCGCCATGGTTTTCCAAAATTACGCTTTGTATCCTCATATGACTGTGTTTGATAACATGGCTTTTGGTCTGAAATTACGTAAATATAAAAAAGATGAAATAAAAAAACGTGTAGATAATGCTGCAGAAATTCTTGGGTTGACTGAATACTTAGACCGAAAACCAGCGGCCTTATCAGGTGGTCAACGTCAGCGTGTTGCTTTAGGACGTGCGATCGTTCGTGATGCTAAAGTATTCTTGATGGATGAGCCTTTATCAAATTTAGATGCTAAATTACGGGTAGCGATGCGTGCAGAAATCGCAAAATTGCATCAACGCTTGAACACAACTTCTATCTATGTAACACATGATCAGACAGAAGCGATGACGATGGCTGATCGTATTGTTATCTTGAAAGATGGATTCATTCAACAAATTGGAACACCGAAAGAAGTATATGATTATCCAGTAAATACGTTTGTAGGTGGGTTTATTGGATCACCAGCTATGAACTTTTTTGATGTGACACTTACCGGAAATCGAATATCTAATGGAAGTGGTATGGAAGTAGAAGTTCCAGAAGGCAGACTGAAAATGTTACGAGAAAAAGGATATACTGAGGGAGCAAAATTAGTTTTCGGTATTCGGCCAGAAGATATCCATAGTGAACAAGTAGCATTGGAAGCTTCGCCTAACTCTGTTATTACTTCTAAGGTAGCTGTTTCTGAACTATTAGGAGCTGAAACAATGTTGTATTCTGAAATTGGCGGTATTGAATTTATTGCAAGAGTAGATGCACGTGATTATCACAATCCGGGAGAAAATGTAGATCTCGCTTTTGATATGGGCAAATCTCACTTCTTCGATATTGAAACGACAAACGTTATCCGCTAATTTTAATAAAGAATTTAATAGATTAGTTCTTTCCTCTCTAGTTTAACCAGACTAGAGAGGTTTTTACTTATCCAAGAATCATAAATGAATTTGCTTTGATCTATATTCTTCATAAGAAGTGCTGCTAAGTGAGCAGTATAGTTATAAAGGCAGTCTTTATTATAAAATATGGTTTTCAGAAAATATCATTTCATGTAGAATAAGACCATATGATTTTAAGAGGAGAATATAAAAATATGAACGAACATATACGCGGGTTTGAAGTGGTGTCAAAATATAAAGAAGAAACAATCGATTTACCTGTAAGAGCGACAAAAGGATCGGCTGGTTATGATCTTAAAGCAGCAAAAGATACTGTGATTCCTTCAATTTGGAAAGCTTTGCTAGCAAATAATGGTCTTGAAAATCTTTTAGAAGGAAGTCCAATAAAAGAAGAAAACAAAGAATTTCTAGCATCAACTTTAGTTCCCACAGGAGTAAAAGCGTTCATGCCGGAGCAGGAGTATTTACTCTTAGCTAATCGTTCAAGTAATCCTATGAAAAAACAGCTAGCACTGCCGAATGGTATCGGAATTATTGATGCTGATTATTATGGGAATGCTAATAATGAAGGTGAAATTTTTGTGCAGCTGGTCAATTATGGATTTGAAGATATTCTAGTGAAAAAAGGGGAACGTATTGCTCAAGGTATCTTCACTCCTTATAAAATAATTGATAATGAAGTGAATGAATTTCAGACAAGAATAGGTGGATTCGGCTCTTCGGGGTCATAGTGAGAAAGTTGTTTGAAAAGATGAGAAACTTTGAAGAACCTTCTATGTATATAATGTGAAGATAACTCGTTTTAGCTTATGATATGGTATAATAGAGAAACGATTTATTTTAGAAAAGACTATCTTACATAAGGTAGTCTTTATCAATCCAAAAACAAAAGGGGTAACCTGATTGGCAAAAAAAGCACCTACAGTATTTGTTTGTCAGCAATGCGGGTATGAGTCTCCCAAGTATTTAGGGAAGTGCCCGAGTTGTGGAACTTGGAATCAAATGGTTGAAGAAAAACTTCCAAGTAAAAATGACAGTAGAAGTCGTGTATCCATTAGTGGTAAAACCTCTAAAGCAGAGGCTATTACAGATATTACTATCGAAAAAGAAGAACGAGTCAAAACTAAATTGGTTGAATTCAATAGAGTTTTGGGTGGTGGAGTTGTTCCAGGTTCACTTGTATTGATCGGAGGAGACCCGGGTATTGGCAAATCAACTTTGTTGCTTCAAGTATCTGCTCAACTGAATAATAGTGGAGGAACTGTCTTATATGTCTCTGGAGAAGAAAGTGCCAGCCAGATCAAGATGCGAGCTGAAAGACTAGAGCTCCGTGGTACAGATTTTTATTTGTACGCAGAAACTGATCTAAATCTTATTCAAGAGACTATCGAAAATATTAAACCAGACTATGTAATCATTGATTCAATTCAGACAATGCATCATCCTAATATTGATAGTGCTTCTGGAAGTGTATCTCAAGTTCGTGAATCAACTGCAACATTGATGCAGCTTGCCAAGATGAACAATATTGCTATTTTCATTGTAGGTCATGTAACTAAAGAGGGAAACATTGCTGGACCTAGAATGTTAGAGCATATGGTCGATACTGTATTATATTTTGAAGGAGAAAGACATCACACTTTCCGTATATTAAGAGCAGTAAAAAATCGTTTTGGTTCGACTAACGAAATTGGCATATTCGAAATGAGAAATGGTGGGTTAGAAGAAGTATTAAACCCTTCTCAGCTGTTTTTAGAAGAAAGGCTTGCTGGAGCAACAGGGTCTTCTGTAGTAGCAGCAATGGAAGGGACAAGACCCATTTTAGTTGAGATACAATCTCTGATTTCTCCAACTGTTTTCGGTAACGCTAAGCGAACAGCCAGTGGACTCGATTATTCTAGAGTATCTTTGATTATGGCCGTCCTTGAAAAAAGAGCGGGTCTGCTTCTGCAGAATCAAGATGCCTATTTAAAAGCAGCTGGTGGGGTCAAACTAGACGAACCAGCTATTGACTTGTCTATCGCTGTTAGTATTGCCTCTAGTTATAAAGAAAAAGAAACTAGAGCAACTGACTGTTTTATTGGAGAGATCGGACTGACTGGAGAAATTAGACGAGTATCAAAAATAGAGCAAAGAGTGAATGAAGCAGCCAAGTTAGGGTTTAAAAGGATTTTTATTCCAAAAAACAATCAGGATGGCTGGACTTTCCCTGAGGGAATCGAAATTATTAGTTGTGCTACTATCTCAGAAGTGATAAAAAAAGCATTTGTATAAAGTTTTGAAAGGAGGATTAGATGATTACAAATTTAATAATATTGACACTTGTTTTAGTTGGCGGAAGTCTTGGATATAATTTCTTTCCAGATTTAATGACTTTCGTCCCATCTGCTCCTTCTTGGATCTTTCATCCTATTGTTGGAATGATCCTTGGAGCAGCAGTTTTTTACCTGATTTCATTTCAGACAATCAAGCCAATTGAACGGGCAATAAAAAGAATTGAGAATTTTTTCAATGAACAAAGCGTTTCTTATCTGATTTTTGGGAGTATCGGTGCGATTCTTGGACTTATTCTAGCAATATTAATTAGCTTACCTTTAAGAGCTCTCAATTTAATCATTGTAAGTGATGTTGTTCCATTAATATTAACGGTGATTCTAGCTTATCTGTTTTTTCAGTTGGGTACCTCAAGAAGAGAAGAAATCCGCCGCTTATTCACTTCAAGAACTCAGAAAACTGAGGAGAATGGGATTTTAGAAAGAAAAGAAGGCGACACGTTTAGACGGTACAAGGTTCTTGATACAAGTACAATCATTGATGGACGTATTCTAGATGTTACTAAAGCAGGATTTTTAGAAGGTATCTTAGTTATTTCTCATCATGTTTTACAAGAATTACAGTATATTGCTGATTCTTCTGATAGTCTTAAAAGAGTACGAGGACGCCGAGGATTAGATATCCTTAATGCCTTACAAAAAGAAGAAAATGTTGTAGTACAAATGGATGACAGCGAATTACCTGAATCTGACGAGGTAGATATGAAATTAGTTCATTTAGCAAAAAAAATGGATGGCGTTGTTGTAACAAATGATTATAACTTAAATAAAGTTGCTGAATTTCAGCGCGTACCTGTTTTGAATATCAATGAGTTGGCTAATGCAGTTAAACCTGTTGTTATACCAGGAGAAAATATGCGTGTCATGATTGTGAAGAATGGGACGGAAAGAAGCCAGGGAGTTGCTTACTTGGATGACGGAACAATGGTAGTTGTTGAAGAAGGTCAACACTATATGAATCAGTCTGTCGAAGTTGTTGTGACTAGTGCGCTTCAGACAAATGCTGGGCGTATGATTTTTGCTAAAATGGCACATAGTCAAAAAGCTATTGATGATTGGAAGGAAACAAAGTGAAAGAAACATATGAAGTTATTCTTCTAGGAGCCGGGTCGAGTATTCGCTTGGGAACTTTGGAAAATAAAGTAATGTTAATGTTGAAAGATCGTCCAGTATACGATTATGCGTTGAATTTATTTATAGAAGATGATTGCTGCGAACAAGTCATTTTCGTAGTTCAGCAAGAGGATCAGGCAAACATAAAAAATCAGTTATTAAAATTATATAATTCATTGCCTAAAAAGTTAACCTTTGTACAGGGTGGTAAGGAAAGGCAATATAGTGTCGAAAATGGGTTAAGTGCTTTGAATAATCCCAAAGATGGATATGTACTAGTCCATGATGCTGCCAGACCTTTTATTGATAAAGAAATGATTAATGAATTATTTGAAACGGTAAAAGTTGAAAAAGCTGTTATTCTCGCAATCCCTGCTAAGGATACGATCAAAGTTGTACGAAATAGTGAAGTCCATCAGACTCTTCATCGTCCGGTGATCTGGCAAGTACAAACGCCTCAGATGTTCAAAAGTAAATTGCTTATTCAAGCGCACAAGCAAGCTAGTGTAGATGAATTTGTTGGGAATGAAGAAGGAGAACTGGTAGAAAGAATGAATCATCCAGTTAAAGTCTTAGAAGGAAAAGATAAAAATTTTAAAATCACAACTGCTACTGATTTTATGATAGCAGAAGCAATTGTTGAGAGAATCAGGGAGCAGGGAATAACAAACAATTGATTAGACAATCTGGTGTTTTATGCTGAAACATGTTAAGTTTTAAAGAAGAATAGCTAGTAAATTTTAAAAGGAGAGTATATATGGAAAATAAAGTCCGTGTAAGATATGCACCAAGCCCGACAGGACATCTGCATATTGGGAATGCACGTACAGCCTTATTCAATTATTTATTTGCTCGTCACCACGGTGGAGATTTTATTATTAGAATCGAAGATACAGATATCAAAAGAAATGTAGAAAGTGGAGAACAAAGCCAATTAGATAATTTAAAATGGCTGGGAATTGATTGGGATGAAAGTTCAGACATTGGAGGAGCATATGGACCTTATCGTCAATCTGAGCGTAAAGACATATATGATCCACTGATTGAACAATTACTGGCAAGCAATAAAGCTTATAATTGTTACTGTACGACAGAAGAGCTAGAAGCGGAAAGAGAAGCGCAGCGCGCACGCGGCGAAATGCCTCATTATAGTGGGAAATGTGCTCACCTGACTCCTGCTGAGCAAAAAGCGAAAGAAGATGAAGGTATTGTACCTGTAGTACGTTTTCGTATTCCAAAAGGCAGCACATATACCTTTGATGATATGGTCAAAGGAGATATTACTTTTGAAGCTGATTCAATCGGAGGCGATTGGGTCATTCGTAAACGTGACGGAATGCCGACCTACAATTTTGCAGTAGCTGTGGATGATCACTATATGGAAATCTCTCATGTACTAAGAGGGGATGACCATATTGCCAATACTCCTAAACAGATGATGGTGTATGAAGCTTTTGACTGGACGGCACCACGATTTGGTCATATGACTTTAATCATCAACAGTGAGACAGGCAAGAAATTGAGTAAACGTGATGAAACAATATTGCAGTTTATTGAGCAGTATCGTGACTTGGGGTATGTTCCAGAAGCTTTATTTAACTTTATAACACTGCTGGGCTGGTCACCGGTTGGAGAAGACGAATTATTTTCTCGAAAAGAATTCATTGAAATGTTTGATCACAAACGTCTTGGTACTTCACCTGCAGCTTTTGATTCCAAAAAATTAGAATGGATCAGCAATCAGTATTTGAAAAATGTTGATTTAGATGAATTGACATTAAAAGCGATCCCTCATTTAGTCAAAGCAGGCTTTCTAGAAGAAACTCCTTCACCCGAAAAAAGTGAATGGGTCAAAAAACTGATAGGACTATATCACGAACAAATGAGTTATGCTGCTGAGATAACACAGTTGGCTACCTTATTCTTTGAAGAAGATATCGAGTGGAATGAAGAATCTATAGAGATCTTGAAAGGTGAAACAGTCCCTCAAGTATTAGAAGCATTTAGTGCTCAATTAAAAGAAGTAGAACCTTTTGAAGCAGATGAAATCAAAAAAGCAATCAAAAATGTTCAAAAAGAAACTGGTGTAAAAGGTAAAAATCTATTTATGCCGATTCGAGTAGCCGTAACCGGACAGCAACATGGACCACAATTAAATGAAGCCATTGAATTGCTGGGAAGAGAACGTTCTTTAGAACATCTAGAAAAAGCAAAAAAACACCTATCATAAAAACAGCCAAATATTATGATAAGAAAAGTAGTTTGAAAACTGTCTTCAGAAAACCTGAGTAGATGTGAACAGGTGACAGAATTCAAATGAAGTGCCTCTTTGAATAAGATTGTCGAAATGTATAGTAGGCAGTCTCGATTTATCACCGTTAAAAGATAGAAAGGGAAAGTTTCCAAGAAAAGCTTTCTAAACAAAAGTGGAACCACGTATTTGGCGTCTTTTTTAGAGGCTGATCACGTGGTTTTTACTATAGTAAATAAAATTTTCATAAAAAACAGATGGGAAGGGAGATGGAGTAATGATTGAGTTGTACAATACGCTATCAAATAAAAAGGAAGTTTTTAAACCGATCGAAGACGGAAAAGTGAAAATGTATGTATGTGGACCGACAGTCTATAATTACATTCACATCGGAAATTCTAGAAGTACGATTGCATTTGATACGGTCAGACGTTATTTTGAGTATCGTGGATATGAAGTAAATTATGTGTCAAATTTTACTGATGTAGACGATAAAATTATCAGAGCAGCCAGAGAACTTGGAATTACTGCTCCAGAAGTAGCAGATCGATTTATCAAAGCTTATTATGAAGACACTGAAGCGCTGCACGTCAAAAAACCTACACATACACCTAGAGTGATGGAAAATATTCAGGATATTATTCATTTCGTTGAACAATTGATTGCGAAAGAATTTGCATACGCTGTTGACGGAGACGTATATTATAGAACACGAAAATTTGCTGGATATGGAAAACTAAGTGGAATATCAGTAGATGAATTAGAGTCTGGAGCAAGTAAGCGTTTGGAAGAAATAGAAAGTAGTAAAAAAGAAGATCCTTTAGATTTTGCCTTATGGAAATCAGTCAAAGGAGATGAAATCAGTTGGGCTTCGCCATGGGGAGAAGGACGCCCGGGCTGGCACATCGAGTGTTCAGTCATGGCAACTAAGTATTTGGGAGATACGATTGACATCCATGCTGGTGGACACGATTTGACATTCCCTCACCATGAAAATGAAATAGCCCAATCAGAAGCAAAGACGGGTAAACCATTTGCACATTATTGGATGCACAATGGTTTTGTAACAATGGATGAAGAAAAGATGAGTAAATCGCTGGGGAATTTTGTACTGGTGAATGAATTGAGAATGATTCATGATCCCCAAGTCTTACGTTTCTTTATGGCAACTGTTCATTATCGTCATCCAATCAGCTATACAGAAGATACAATTCAAGAAGCTAAAACTAACTTAAATAAAATACAGACGGCTTATGCGAATGCAAGTCACCGTCTGAATACGGCTGTAGATGCATTGGATGGAGACGAAGTTCACATAAGCCAATGGGTTCAAATGGTCAATCAGTTTAAACAACATATGGATGATGATTTTCAGGCTCAAAACGGAATTACAGATGTTTATGAAATGGTCAGGATGTTAAATCGTTATTTGAAAGCCCCTGAAGTTTCAAAAGTTGTTGTGAACTATGCGATGGAACAACTGGAAGCCATTCTTGATATATTTGGAATACAATTGAAGGCGACGGATGATAATAATCTATTAGACGAAGAAATTGAATCACTTATTGAAGAAAGAAACCAAGCAAGAAGCGAGAAAAACTTTTCACGAGCAGATGAAATTAGAAATATCTTGCAAGAAAAGGGGATTATACTTGAAGATACACCTCAAGGTATTCGCTGGAAAAGAAAGGATAGACTATGAAACCTAAAGACGCAGAGCTTTTGAATGGACTAGCACTGGCGTATATGGGAGATGCAGTCTATGAACAATATATTCGTGAATATTTACTGACGAAAGGTCAGACTAAACCTAATCAACTGCATCGACTAGCAACTAATTACGTTTCAGCAAAAGCTCAAGCATGGCTGATTGATGAGTTGATAGCCGAAGAAAAACTGAGCGAAATAGAACTAGACTTTTTTAAAAGAGGCAGGAATGCTAAAAGTTATTCTAAGGCTAAAAATACCGATGGTTCAACCTATAATAAATCATCAGGTTTTGAAGCAGTTTTGGGGTATTTATATTTAACGCAGCAATCAGTACGACTGAATGAAATAATAAATGAATGTATTTCAAAAATTGACAGTACTTTAAGCTAGTTACTCAATTTGAAAGGAGGATAATAGTATGGTTAAAAAAAATGATAATAAAAGGCTAAGAAATAATAGAAAGAATAGAAAGAATAACAAGAATAATGAGCATCCCAAACAGCATAGACAGTCAAGGATTCAGCCGAGAGCGGGACAAGGAAACGAATTGAAACATAACCTCGCTGAGATAAATCAAGATGAGATGGTGATGGGAAGAATACCAGCAATTGAAACACTGAAATCTGATAGAGATATCAATAAAGTCTTTTTACAGGAAGGGCTGTCAGGTGGGAAATTAAAAGAGATTCAGAGTGAGGCAAAAAAAAGAAAAATTCAGCTCAGTTTTGTACCCAAAAGTAAACTAGACTTATTGAGCGATGGTGAAAATCATCAAGGTGTTATTGTTGCAGCTAGTCCAGTAGCATATGCAGAGTTAGAAGATTTATTTACTGCAGCTAAAGAAAAAGAAGAATCTCCATTTTTCTTGTTACTTGACGGAATTGAAGATCCGCATAATTTGGGATCAATCATGAGAACGGCGGATGCTGCAGGGGTACACGGAATCATCATTCCTAAACGTCGAGCGGTTGGATTAACTTCAACGGTTGCGAAAGCTTCAACGGGAGCTATAGAACATGTTCCAGTCGTACGAGTAACAAACCTAGTACAGACAATTGATGAATTAAAAGAACGTGGACTATGGATTTTTGGAACAGATATGGATGGGAAAGACTATAGACAATGGGAAGTTGATTCTCCAATCGGTCTAGTGATCGGAAATGAAGGAAAAGGACTTTCTAGACTAGTAAAAGAGAAAGTAGATGAAACGCTGACTATTCCGATGACAGGTCATGTTCAGAGTCTGAATGCCAGTGTGGCATCAAGTTTATTGATGTACGAAGTATTTCGCAAACGTCATTCATTATAAAATAAATTTAAGTTATAGAGAGGAGGAGAGCAATGAAAAAGGAACTGCTATACGTAGATGGATACAATATGATTGGTGCTTGGCCGGAATTAGTGAAGTTGAAAAAATTGGATAAAATGGCAGATGCCAGAGATCTATTACTTCATGAACTCAGCAATTTTGCTAAATATCAAGGTGTAGAGGTACGCATTGTTTTTGATGCTCAACTTGTACCTGGCATCCAACAGAGATATGATAAATATGATGTGATCGTAATTTTCACAAGTGAAGGTGAAACGGCGGATAGTTATATCGAGAGATCGGTAGGAGAGGAAAATCTGCTAATGACGAATGTTACCGTAGCGACCTCTGATTTAGCAGAACAATGGATTATTTTCCAGCGAGGTGCAGCAAGAATGTCTGCTCTGGAACTCTACAAAGATATTAATAGAGTGAAAAAAAGTATTTCAGTAGATGCAACCTTATATCGTATGCAGCAGTATCGACGTAACTCTCCTCTGAAAGAACAAGACGAAAAAAGATTAAAGAATCTTTATCAGCAGATGATCCAGGCAAAATCGACTGAAAAATCTAAAGAAAAAAAGTGATTGTGAATAAAATGTGAACAAAAAAAGAGCTCTTAAACAGAGTTCTTTTTCATCATAATAATTACGGGAAACGTTAACATAACAAGTGTGTTTAATACTATATTACATATATATCTATTTGGAAAAAAGAATATAATAATTATAAAAGTTAAAAATATCATAAAATAACCCGTGACAATTAACAGATATGTGTCAGTATATAGTTAGAAGGTCTTTTCATTTCATGTGAATGTTTTATCAAAGTGACTTGGAAGGGAGTAATAATAAATGGATAAAAACTTAGGAGAAGGAGCAAATTTTAGAAATAGGAAAATGGAGGAGCATATAAACGAGACGCTGATATTCATGATTCAGTATATAGATGACAGTCATTTCGATAAACTGTTCGAAAGGTGCAAACCACTACTCAAAAAGGCTGTTAGAAAGAAGCGATACATAAAAGGATATGATCAAGATGATCTTTGGCAAGAAGCCTGTGAATGCTTTGTCGAAGTAACCAAAAAGTATGATCGAACACGTGGGATGTGTTTCAGTCAATATGTATCATTGAGCCTAGATAATCATTTCAATCGACTAAGAAGATGGAATAATGCTCTAAAAAGGAAATCAAATATAGAAGCCTTATCATTAGATGGATTAGTGGAGCAGGCCGGCCAGCATATTATGGGTTCTTCAAAAGAATTAACACCTCCGGAAGCTGTAATCGTGAAAGAGTCAATGTCAGAATATAGTGAAGTCTTATCAAGATTTGAACAGATTGTCAGCATGCTTTATATGGAAGGGTATTCTTATGATGAGATTTCTGCAGAACTGAGTTGTTCTAGGGAAAAGGTCATGAATGCAAAACATCGCTGTAGTCAGAAATATAAAAATCTATTTATGAGATAGATAATCGTTTATTGGAGATGAAACATCATAGATATGAATTGAAATAATTACCTTCTACCACATATTGGAATCTTAAGGTGTCGTTATGGTCAATTGAAAAGGACTAAACGATTATTAATAGTAAATAGATAACAATCTCTGTGTTATAAATCTAGCTGACTGATACTCTATTGACGGGAAAAAGTTGGCTAGATTTTTATAAATAATCAGTTTACTTATCTTGTTTAGAACTCAATGATAGAGTGTTTGCTAAAAAATGTACTCAATGAAAAGGTAGTTAGGTATAATGAGTTCTGGGATTTCAATAATCGAACAAAGCTATAAAATAAACTTAGCGGTTGACTAACCATTTATTTAACAGTATTATTTGTATTGGTACGCCATGCAAATAAATAACAAATTTGATCGGTGTAAATCAGAAACGAGGAACTAAACTAATGAAAAAGAAAGTCATATTAGCATGTACTGATTGCGGATCTAGGAACTATTCTAAAGATGGTGGATCTAAAATACGCACAGAGCGATTAGAGGTTAAAAAATATTGTAGCTACTGCGGGAAACATACGATCCATAGAGAGACAAAATAAATAAAAGCGTGATAAGCAATTTTCATTTAAGGAGGCGTAACCCGTGAGTAAAATCAAAAAATTCTTCGGTGAAGTAAAATATGAATTAAAAAAAACAACTTGGCCAACTGCAAAAGAAATGCGTAAAAATACTCTGACAGTTTTTGGAGTAGTAGCCTTTTTTGCTGTTTTCTTTTTCGGTGTAGATTCTCTTATTACATTTTTATTGAATTTACTTTAAAAATGATTTGAACATTAAGAATAAATAGATTATCATGAAGTTACATGATATAATACGTAAAAAGACACGTAAGAAAACCTTCTCATTTAACCAATATCATAGAAGGTTTTTTATTATGGTTAGAAATGATTAGTAGACAGACAACTCAAAAAACAATATTAAAGGAGAACAAAATGAACGAAATAGAATTGTCAAAAGCATGGTATGTATTGCATACTTACTCAGGTTACGAAAATAAAGTAAAACAAAACTTAGAGTCTCGTGCGACAAGTATGGGTATGGAAGATAATATTCTCCAAGTCCTAATCCCGGAAGAACAAACTTATGAAGAAAAAAATGGGGAAACAAAAGTCTCTACAAGCAAAGTATTCCCAGGATATGTATTAGTTGAAATGATTATGTCAGATGATGCTTGGTATATTGTCCGTAATACACCTGGTGTTACAGGTTTTGTTGGCTCACACGGAGCAGGAAGCAAACCATCTCCATTGCTGCCGGAAGAAGTAGACCAAATCTTGCGAAGTATGGGAATCAATCCTCGTAAAGTAAATATCGATGTTGAAATCGGTGAACGCGTTAAAATCGTTACAGGAGCTTTTGCTGGAATGGAAGGAACGATTACTGAAATTGAATCTGAAAAAGGTAAAGTTAAAGCTTTAGTAGAAATGTTCGGTCGTGAAACGAATGCTGAGCTAGAATATGATCAGATTGCTCAGATTAAAGATTAAGTAATAACAAAACTATTATTGACATTGACACGCTGAAGGTCTATAATACATCAGTACGCCTAATATGCAGTGCGCATATTTTGCATGCGAAGAAATAGGTGGGAGAGGAAAACTATAACCTCATTTAACCACTCGCGAAACAAATCAAGGAGGTATGTCTCGTGGCAAAGAAAGTCGTAAACGTAGTCAAATTGCAGATTCCTGCAGGGAAAGCTAATCCAGCTCCTCCAGTAGGACCAGCATTAGGACAAGCACAAGTAAATATCATGGGATTCTGTAAAGAATTCAACGCTCGTACTGCTGATCAAGCAGGAATGATCATTCCGGTTGTTATTTCAGTATATGAAGACCGTTCATTTACATTTATCACTAAAACTCCACCAGCTGCAGTATTGCTTAAAAAAGCTGCCGGCGTTGAGTCTGGTTCAGGCGAACCAAACACTAAAAAAGTGGCATCTGTAACGCGTGATCAAGTTAAAGAAATTGCTGAAACAAAAATGGAAGACTTAAACGCAGCAAGCGTAGAAGCTGCAATGCGTATGGTCGAAGGTACAGCTCGTAGCATGGGCTTCACAGTTGAAGGTTAATAAAAACCAGAAACTATAAGCTCTTGCTGTCTCCAAAGTCGTAAAATCAATACTTATTAAGTAGACGATTATTATTGGAGGATTTTTTTCAATTGTCATCAAATAGACTGACTCACTGAAAATCATTTCAATCGCACTGTGGAGAACAAGTGGGAGGTTAAGCCGTTAATACCACAACAAGGAGGAAATAATCATGGCGAAGAAAAGTAAAAAATATTTAGCTGCTTTAGAAAAAGTAAACAGAGAACAATTATACGATGCTACTGAAGCGCTAGAATTAGTTAAAGAAATCGACTACGCTGGATTTGATGCATCTGTAGAAGTTGCATACCGTCTAGGAGTAGATCCTAAACAAGCTGATCAACAAATTCGTGGAGCAATGGTATTGCCGCACGGAACAGGTAAAACTTCAACAGTTGTTGTTTTCGCAAAAGGAGATCAAGCTAAAGCTGCAAAAGAAGCTGGAGCAGATTTCGTTGGCGATAGTGACTTAGTAGAAAAAGTTCAAGGTGGCTGGTTAGAGTTCGACGTTGTCGTAGCAGCCCCAGACATGATGGCTGAAGTTGGGAAATTAGGACGTATCTTAGGACCTAAAGGCTTAATGCCAAATCCTAAAACTGGTACAGTAACACCTGACGTAGTAAAAGCAGTCAATGATATCAAAGCTGGTCAAGTAACTTATCGTGTAGATCGTCAATCAAATATACATGTTCCAATTGGAAAAGTATCTTTTGACTTGAATAAATTACAAGAAAACCTTGCTGCACTTCATGATACAATTGTTAAAGCGAAGCCTGCAAGCTCAAAAGGCGTTTACATCAAAAATATGGCTGTTGCCAGCACATTTGGCCCTGGTGTCAAAATTGATCAAACAACAGTTAAATAATTCTAATATATTCTAAAAAAATCAATTAATTCTTGACCTGTGTAAGGTAGCTTGCTATACTTATGCAGGTTAAGCAATTAACTAAACATTGATGATTAAAAGTAAATAGATTCTACATCTTGATTTTGTAGAAGAAATTACTAGATTATACCGAAGACAGTATGTGGCGTAAGCCTTAATAATCATACCGAGGATAATTGTGATGTATGTATACATTAAACACACAATCCCTCATTGTCTACGGAGACATGGGGTTTTTTTATTGCCCTTATCAATTAATTGATCAGGAGGTGAAACATCAATGAGCAAAGCAAGTGTTTTAGCACAAAAAGAAGAATTAGTACAAGATATTACTAAAAAATTCCAAGATGCATCAGCAGTAGTCGTAGTTGACTATCGTGGATTGACTGTGGAACAAGTAACTGAATTGCGTAAACAATTACGTGAAGCTGGAATCGAAATGCGCGTATTGAAAAATACAATGCTTCGTCGTGCGGCAGTAGCAGCGGGACTAGAAGGACTAGAAGACGTCTTCAAAGGACCTACAGCTGTAGCATTCAGTAATGAAGAAGTAGTAGCACCTGCAAAAATTATTGCAGAATTTGCTAAAGATGCAGAAGCTTTAGAAATTAAAGGTGGCGTATTAGAAGGAAGAGTTGCAAGTGTTGAAGATATCAACAAAATTGCAAAACTACCAAGTCGCGAAGGTTTACTTTCTATGTTACTATCTGTACTTCAAGCACCAGTTCGAAACACTGCATTGGCAATCAAAGCAGTGGCAGAGAAGAAAGAAGAGGAAGCAGCTTAATTTCCAGTACGGAAATGCCTACTCTAGAGATTTATATGCAGTATCATTTAATTAAAAAAAAACAACTATTAAATTGGAGGAAAATATAAAATGGCATTAGATATTGAAAAAATCATTGCTGACTTGAAAGAGTCTACAATCGTTGAATTAAACGACTTAGTTAGTGCAATCGAAGAAGAATTTGGCGTTGAAGCAGCAGCACCAGTTGCAGCTGCAGGAGCAGCAGAAGGTGCTGCAGAAGAACAAACTGAATTTACAGTTGAATTAACAAGTGCTGGATCTGCTAAAATTAAAGTAATCAAAGCAGTTCGTGAAGCTACTGGTCTTGGCTTGAAAGAAGCTAAAGCATTAGTTGATGGCGCTCCTTCAGCAATTAAAGAAGGCGTTTCTAAAGAAGAAGCTGAAGAACTTAAAGCTAAAATCGAAGAAGCTGGCGGATCTGTAGAAGTTAAATAATTTAACTCTACTGTGCTAGTTACTGGTTGTAAAAGAGTCAGTGAATTGACTTGCTCACAAAAAAGTATCTCTATTTTGATTTTCTAATCAAAATGGTGGATGCTTTTTTTGTTTTCTAAGGTAAAAAATCAAGAATTATTGGCAATTATATGGCAATTTCATGCTAATTGTACAGGAAACCTATTAAAAGGGAATCGAATCTGTTAAAATGTTTTTTTGAAGAGGATAAAACTCTTTTTGATTTAAATGTTAGATGCATACCAGTATTTGTGAAATGCAAAGGAGAATTAAGAAATGAGTAACGACAAAAATGTGCAGCGGATAGACTATGGTATTATTCTGACTGTTATGCTTCTTGGATTATTTAGTATCGTTATGATTTACTCAACGACCGCACTTATGGAAGATGCTGGAATTAGACCTACAATCATGCAAATTGCTTGGTATGTTTTAGGAGCTGTTGCAGTAGCCATTATTATGCAGTTTGATTCTGAACAGTTATGGAAAATGACAACTTATTTGTATATAGCGGGTATCATATTGCTGATTTTAACAACATTACTGTATGATAGACAACTACAAGCCGCTACAGGAGCAAGATCTTGGATTAGAATCCCAGCCGTTGGGACTGTCCAGCCATCAGAATTCGTTAAGATACCTTATATACTGATGTTATCTAAAATTGTGACCAGACATAACAATTATTACAATTATCGAGATTATGCAAGTGATTTTAAACTAATAGGAAAATTAACGCTTTTTGCTGCTATACCATCTGCCTTAGTGTTATTTCAGAATGACTTAGGTACAACGCTTGTATACCTAGCTGTTTTCGTTGGAATAATTTTACTGTCTGGAATCAAATGGCAAATCTTGCTTCCAGCTTTTACTTTAGTTGCAGGTGCTGGGATTACGTTAATACTATTAGTAACGTATAATCGTGAATTACTCATACAGATGGGATTTGGCGGATATCAGCTTGCGCGTATAGAAACTTGGCTGAATCCATATCAGGATACTTCTAATGCTGCATATCAGATTACTCAAGTATTTAAAGCGATTGGATCCGGCGGAATATTTGGTAAAGGTCTGGGTGTCACTGAAGTCAATATCCCGGTTAGAGAATCAGATATGATCTTCTCAACTGTAGGTGAAAATTTTGGATTTGTTGGTGGCGCAATACTCATATTGACTTATTTCGTTTTGATTTATCATATGGTTAAAATTGTTTATGATACCAAAAATGAATTCTATGCTTATATTGCAACAGGCGTTATCATGATGATTGCCTTCCATGTGCTGGAAAACATTGGAATGAGTGTAGGCTTGCTTCCTATGACGGGCATCCCATTACCATTTATTTCTCAAGGGGGATCTTCTTTACTAGGCAATATGATGGCGATAGGGTTGCTGATGTCCATGCGCTATCACCACAAATCGTATTTCTTTTCCGGAGACGGAGAAGAATTTCATTCAGGTGCATAATAAAATGGAAGTTAAAAATAGGTAAGGGGGAGTTGCTGAGATGTTAAAAGATAGATTGAAGCACGTAGATAAATATCTTGTAATTCCCTTTTTGATATTATCATTGTTCAGTATTGTAATGGTATATAGTGCAAGTAGTTATGTGGCTTTGCAGGAGTATGGGAATCCTCAATTTTATTTTATTAGACAATTCATGTTTGTGGGGCTGGGATTATTATTTGCTTTTGCAGGATTTATCTTTCCCTTTAGATTACTTAAAAAGAAAAAGTTCGTTATGCTGGTCGTTTTAGCAATCATCGTAACCTTAATGCTCTTGCTTATTTTCGGTAGAGAGATCAATGGAGCAAAAGGATGGATTGAAACCCCCTTATTCAATATCCAGCCAGCTGAATTTGCAAAACTGATCGTCATTTGGTATTTATCGTATATCTTATCAAAAAAACAACATGTTATTGCGAATGATTTTTGGAATTCAATTATGGCGCCAAGCATATTAGTTGGATTTATTGTTGCATTGATACTGATTCAGCCGGATACGGGTTCAGCGGTTGTTATTTTAGGAATTAGCATCATTTTGTTATTTTCAAGTGGTGTTTCTGCAAGGCTTGGCTTACTCTTTGGTTTTTCAGGAACAGTATTTTTATTTGGAATATTAGAAATTGTTAGGCGCTTCGGTGAAAGCTTACCATTCTTAAAAGACTATCAATATCAGCGGTTTCTGGCTTTTTGGGATCCGTTTGCCTTGGCGGAAGGTGCTGGATTACAGCTTGTTCAGTCCTATTATGCATTAAGCAGAGGTGGAGTCTTTGGAGTTGGAATCGGTAATAGTGTCCAAAAAACTGGTTATCTTCCGGAGCCATATACTGATTTTATTCTATCAATTACTGGAGAAGAATTAGGACTTTTAGGAATTTTATTTGTTTTAGGACTAGCGACTTTAATGATTTCTAGAATGTATCTAATCGGAATCCGCTCTAAAAAAAGTTTTGAATCTATGATGTGTATCGGTATTGCTACGCTATTTTTGATACAAGCTACAATCAACGTAGGTGGCGTAATTGGACTCTTGCCGATTTCTGGGATGACTTTCCCGTTATTAAGTTATGGAGGATCTAGTATGCTGATTTTATCTGCATCTGTAGGTTTAGTTGCAAATGTGTCGGCTAGAGCTAATCTAGAAAGAAAACTGAAATAAAATAACTGAAAGGTCATATTTTTACGATATGGCCTTTTTTGTGGTTTTCTTTATAATGGAGATAAACCCATTAAATTAAAGGAGTTTTGATTGTGAAATACTATATTAAACAAAAAGTGTTTTCGCTCAAAGAGCAGTTTACAGTTAAAAATGAAGATGAGCAAGATGCCTACTATGTAGAAGGGAAACTTTTCACACTCGGAAGTAAATTACATATTTACAATACAAATAATGAAGAAATCTTGTACATTGAACAGAAAATCTGGAGATTTCTTCCGGAATTCGATATTTATCAACAAGGAGAACTTGTCGCAACAATCAAAAAAGAATTTAGATTTTTTAAAAATGATTATTCTATCAATGGACCGGATTGGGATATAGAGGGGTCAGTCATGGCTCATGATTATGTAATCAGGGAACGGGAAAAAGTAGTCGCAGATATCAGTAAAAAGTGGTTGTCTTGGGGAGATTCTTATGCGATCGATATTCAAGATAACAGTCAGAAAGAATTATTATTGCGAGCCGTTATCGTTATAGATTGTGTGATTTCCGCCAGCAGGAAGCAAGGATCTTCCTGATAAACGGCAGGAAGCAAATTCAGGTCGCTCAATTTTAGGTTGCAACCTACTATTAAAATTGCTACAATAACTAAAGCAAAACTCCTTTAAATTTTACCCTGTGAGGTAAAAAAGGATGGAAAGCTTTATATCATTACTTTTCTCCCTCAACTATAATTAGGCAAACTGATTTATAGAAATGTCTGAAGAGTAGAGGCGAAGAGTAGGCGATTTCCATCGAATTTCTAGGTCCTTTTGCATAAAAGCAAAGGGTATTTTTTTACGAAAAATTAAGGAAATACCTAATCTTACAACGGGGAAGGAAAGATAGTGAATGGCAGTACAAAAGCAATCATTGATATTAGATATAGAAGATAAACCGGCTTTAGGAACAGGGTTATTTTTAAGTTTACAACACGTTTTTGCAATGTTCGGGGCAACGATTCTAGTTCCAATCTTACTAGGGTTACCAGTATCCGTAGCTCTTTTGGCTAGTGGAGTAGGAACAATTATTTATCAGATCGCAACTAAAGCGAAAGTTCCTGTATACTTAGGTTCGTCATTTGCCTATATTGCAGCCATGCAAATTGCGATTGAACAGATGGGTGGGGACATCAGTGCAGCTCAAACAGGTATTGTATTAGTTGGACTGACATATATTCTTATTGCTGGGTTAGTTAAAGTTATAGGTACAAGATGGATCGACCATTTACTTCCGCCTATTGTGATTGGTCCGATGATCATGGTAATTGGTTTGGGTCTTGCTGGCAATGCTGTCCAAAATGCAGGTTTTGTAGCGGACTCGGATTGGAGAAACATCATAATAGCTATCTCTACATTCTTGATTACAGCATTCATTAATACTAAAGCAAAAGGATTTTTCAAAATCATTCCTTTTCTAACAGGGATTATAGCTGGATACCTTATTGCTGTTGTACTGGGAATAGTAGACTTTAACCCAGTTTTGGAAGCAAAATGGTTAGCTTTTCCAGAAATTTATCTACCATTCGAAAATAGTACATTCAATTCTTATCATTTCTATTTTGGTCCTGAGACATGGGCGATTCTACCAATTGTTTTAGTAACGATTGCTGAACATATTGGGGACCATACTGTTTTAGGGAAGATTGTTGATCGACCATTTTTGAAAAAACCTGGTCTGTCTAGAACTCTAATTGGAGATGGTGCTGCGACAGCTGTTTCAGCGTTTTTCGGAGGTCCTGCTAATACTACTTATGGAGAAAATACTGGTGTAATCGGTATGACTCGGGTAGCTTCTGTCTCTGTTATCCGAAATGCCGCATTTATCGCCATTGGGTTAAGCTTTTTAGGAAAATTCACAGCGTTGATTTCAACAATTCCCAATGCCGTTTTAGGAGGAATGTCGATCCTTCTTTATGGAGTTATCGCAAGTAATGGTTTGAAGGTCATGATTGAGGATAAGGTTGATTTTAATCAGTCACGAAATTTAATAATTGCTAGTTCGATGCTAGTCGTTGGGTTAGGCGGAGCAGTTTTAGATTTTGCAGGTATTGTTACACTTTCTGGTACGGCATTGAGTGCTATTACCGGGGTTATTTTGAATCAGATTCTTCCTCGAGAAGAACCTTTTGAAGCAGAAATTTAAATACTATTTTAGTGAAAAGAAGTTGCAGAAGCATCTTCTTTTTTTATTTTTTGATAAAAAATAGTAATACTTTTTGATATTTTTTTTAATTGCGGTAAAATGAAAAGTAACTTCAGAATAGTATATTTATTTAATGGAAAAATAGTAGGCAGAGGAAATTCACCATATGTTTTAAAAATGACTTAGAAAGTGTGCAAATAAATGATGGAAAGAATCGAATCAGATACTTTAGGAGAAATTCGGATAGCTGCCTCAAAAAAATGGGGTGCGCAGACGCAGAGAAGTTTGAAAAATTTTCCAATTGGAAAAGAAAAGATGCCGTTAGAACTCATCCAGGCATTTGGATTGATTAAAAAAGCAGCTGCTCTAACAAATTCGGAGCTTGAGTTATTAGATTGGGATAAGGCGGAAGCTATATCAGATGTATGTGATGAGCTGATTTGGGGCATGTTAGATGAAGAGTTTCCTTTGTCTGTATGGCAGACTGGTAGTGGAACGCAGACGAACATGAATTTAAATGAAGTTATATCATATGTCTGTAACGAAGAAAAACAGCAAAAGAATTGGCTACATCCAAATGATGATGTTAATAAAAGCCAAAGTTCAAATGACACATTTCCCACAGCAATGCAAATAGCTGTAGTATTAAAAGTTAAAGAACGCTTACTGCCAGTTTTAGAAAAAGTTAAAGAGACACTGGCTGGATTATCAGATGTTTACAAAGATACACTCAAAATCGGGCGAACTCATTTGCAGGATGCTACACCTATGACGTTTGGTCAGGAAATAAGCGGCTGGCTAACAATGCTGGAATATAACGAGAGAATGCTAAACGATGCACTTAAGTGGATGTATGAATTACCATTAGGTGGAACAGCGGTAGGTACTGGATTGAATACAGATCCTGATTTTCCGGAAAAAGCTATTCAAATGATGAAACGTTGGACTAATGAACCTTTTGTACAAAAAGAAAATAAGTTTCACGGATTATCTAGTAAAGATCAGTTTGTTTTTTTTCATGGGGCATTAAAAGCACTGGCTGCGAATGTCATGAAAATGGCTAATGATATCAGATGGCTGGCAAGCGGTCCTCGTACAGGGTTCTCAGAAATTACTTTACCTGCCAATGAACCTGGCAGTTCAATCATGCCTGGAAAAGTAAACCCTACGCAGATTGAAGCGTTAACGATGGTTTGCGTACAGGTCATGGGAAACGATACTACAGTTGGTATAGCGGCATCTCAGGGGAATTTTGAATTGAATGTTTATATGCCAGTGATTATCTATAATACTATACAATCGATTACTCTTTTAGCAGATAGTCTAGACAGTTTCAATCAGCGTTGTCTGATAGGACTGAAAGCAGATAAAAAGCAAATGAAACAATATGTTGATCGGTCATTGATGCTGGTTACCGCGCTTGCACCAGTCATCGGTTATGATAGAGCGAGCCAGTGCGCTAAACAAGCTTATGAACAAAGTAAAACATTGAAGGAAGTTGTTTTGAGTTCCGGCCTTTTATCAGAAAAAGATTTTGATAAGTACACAGACCCTAGAAAGATGGTATAAATAAATATGAGTGATCATTACTATACAAATTCTCCTCAATCAAAAAATCAGCCCCAGTCGTGGACTGCTGAATTAAGAGGATACAAATTGGCTTTCACTACTGATTCCGGTGTTTTTTCAAAAGAACGAGTGGATTATGGAACGCAAGTGCTGCTGAATGCTGTCGAACTGGCTGACTATCCCGCAGGAAAGCTGCTAGACGTAGGATGTGGATACGGTCCTCTTGGATTGACACTGGCAAAACTTGATCCTTCAAGAAGTGTGGAGATGGTAGATATCAACGAAAGAGCTCTGGCGCTGGCACAAAAAAATGCAGCTGACAATCAAATTGAAAATGTATCTATTTATGCTTCATCACTTTACGAAAACGTCAGACACCAAGAGTTTGCGGGAGTTTTCTCTAACCCACCTATCCGAGCAGGAAAAAAAACTGTTCATGCCGTACTCGAAGAAGCGAGCCTTCATTTGAAAAAAGGCGGCTATTTAACGATTGTTATCCAGAAAAAACAAGGGGCGCCTAGTGCACAGAAAAAAATGGAGACAGTGTTCGGGAATGTGGAAAGAATTTCATTAGATAGTGGATATTGGATTCTTCAATCGCAAAAGAAATAAAAATTGATGTATAAAGGAGATTGTCAAAATTCTCAAGAATTTCTTGACAGTCTTCTTTGTATTGTGTACAATTAGTAGACGCTAAACAATGTATGTAATGGAAGACTGTGCGAAATATTGTCCGTACGGTATTCTATATGATAAACAAAAGAACGTGAGAATGAATCAATCGATTTATCACACATCTTTTGTATTTTTTTTGGTCTAAAACACCTAAAATAGTTACGATTTAAACAAATAGAAATAATTGTTACCAAATTGTAACACTTAGTTTTTAAGATCAAAAGAAGCCATGCATTGAATACTAACGAGGGGTGAAAAAGTTTGGCAGGCCATAATGTGAACTACGGTAAACACCGTGTAAGAAGAAGTTATTCACGAATCAACGAAGTGCTGGAACTCCCGAATTTGACAGAAATACAGACAAATTCATACACATGGTTTTTAGAAGATGGACTAAGAGAAATGTTCAAAGACATTTCGCCTATTGAGGACTTTTCTGGAAATCTTTCACTGGAGTTTACTGACTATCAGTTACAAGCACCGAAATATTCAGTCGATGAAGCAAGACAGCACGACTCTAATTACTCTGCACCATTATATGTAAAATTACGGTTAATCAATAAAGAAACAGGGGAAGTTAAAGAACAAGAAGTATTCTTTGGTGATTTCCCGCTGATGACTGAACAAGGAACTTTCATTATCAACGGTGCTGAACGTGTCATCGTTTCCCAGTTAGTTCGTTCACCTGGTGTGTACTTTAGCCCTAAAGTTGAGAAAAATGGTATGGAAGGCTTTGGCTCTACTGTTATTCCTAATAGAGGAGCATGGCTGGAATACGAAACTGACTCAAAAGGATTATCTAATGTAAGAATTGATCGTACTCGTAAAATTCCTTTAAGTGTATTAGTTCGCGCATTAGGATTTGGATCAGACGATGAAATTATGGACTTGTTTGGTTCGAATGAAAGTCTGAAAGCAACTTTAGAAAAAGATGTTCACAAAAACACTGCTGACTCTCGTGTGGAAGAAGCATTGAAAGATGTTTATGAACGTCTACGTCCAGGAGAACCTAAAACAGCGGATTCTTCAAGGAGTTTATTGACTACTCGTTTCTTTGATCCTAAACGCTATGACTTAGCTCGAGTAGGACGTTATAAAATAAATAAAAAATTAGACCTTAAGATCCGTTTGATGGGCTTGACGCTAGCAGAAAATCTAGTTGACCCTGAAACAGGAGAACTACTTGCAAAAGAAGGAACGGAAGTAACACGTGATGTAATGGATAACCTTGGACCTCACTTAGATAATGGCTTGGGTAGTATTACAATTCATCCTTCAGATGAAGGTGTAGTTCCTGAACCGATCAATCTGCAGGTTATCAAAGTGTATTCACCTAAAGACAGCGATCGCGTGATCAATGTGATTGGTAATGCAAATCCTGATCGTGAAATAAAATATGTTATACCAGCAGATATGATTGCTTCGATGAGTTACTTCTTCAATTTACAAGAAGGAATCGGCGAAACAGATGATATTGACCACTTAGGGAACCGACGTATCCGTTCCGTAGGTGAATTGCTGCAAAATCAATTCCGTATCGGGCTATCTCGTATGGAACGTGTTGTACGTGAACGTATGTCTATCCAAGACACGTCTACAACAACTCCGCAGCAGTTAGTCAACATTCGTCCTGTTGTTGCATCAATCAAAGAATTCTTTGGTTCTTCTCAACTGTCTCAATTCATGGATCAGACAAACCCGCTAGGTGAGTTGACGCATAAACGTCGTCTATCTGCACTTGGACCCGGTGGTTTGACTCGTGACCGTGCTGGATATGAAGTTCGAGATGTACATTATTCTCACTATGGTCGTATGTGTCCTATCGAAACACCTGAGGGACCAAATATCGGGTTAATCAATAGTTTATCCACATACGCTAAAATCAATGAATATGGATTTATTGAAACACCTTACCGTAAAGTAGATCGTGAAAATTTACGTGTAACAGACGAAATCAGTTATCTTACTGCTGACGAAGAAGATCTGTACGTTGTGGCACAGGCAAATGCTCCGTTAAATCCAGATGGTACATTTACTAATGATATTGTACTTGCGCGTACGAAAAATAATAACGAAGAAATTGATGTAGCAAAAGTTGACTACATGGATGTCTCTCCTAAACAAGTTGTTTCTGTAGCGACAGCAAGTATTCCATTCTTGGAAAACGATGACTCTAACCGTGCTTTGATGGGTGCGAACATGCAGCGTCAAGCAGTTCCATTGATGCAGCCAGAAGCACCGCTTGTAGGTACTGGTATTGAACATCTTGCTGCACGTGACTCTGGAGCAGCGATTATTGCAAAACATGATGGAATTGTAGAGTATGTTGATGCGAAACAAGTTCGCGTTCGTAGAGAAGACGGATCATTAGATCGATACAACGTTGCTAAATTTAAACGTTCAAATGCAGGTACTTCATATAATCAGCGTACATTAGTAAGTAAAGGCGAAAAAGTTGATAAAGGGGACATCTTAGCAGATGGACCATCTATGGAAAATGGGGAAATGGCATTAGGCCGCAACCCACTGATTGCTTTTACAACATTTGACGGCTATAACTTTGAAGATGCGGTCATCATGAGTGAGCGTTTAGTTAAAGATGACGTGTACACTTCGATTCATATTGAAGAATTTGAATCAGAGGCTCGTGATACAAAGCTAGGACCTGAAGAAATTACTCGTGAATTACCAAACGTCGGAGAAGATGCACTAAAACATCTTGACGACCGTGGAATCATCCGGATCGGAGCAGAAGTACAAGATGGCGATATTCTAGTTGGTAAAGTTACCCCTAAAGGTGTTTCAGAACTGTCTGCAGAAGAAAAATTACTGCATGCAATTTTTGGGGAAAAAGCACGTGAAGTTCGTGATACATCACTACGTGTACCACACGGTGGTGGCGGAATCGTTCATGATGTTAAAATCTTTACTCGTGAAGCTGGAGACGAATTATCTCCAGGTGTCAACTTCTTAGTACGTGTATTCATTGTTCAAAAACGTAAAATCAACGTTGGAGATAAGATGGCTGGACGTCACGGAAATAAAGGGGTTGTATCATTGATCCTTCCTGAAGAAGATATGCCGTTTATGCCAGATGGAACACCAGTAGATATTATGTTGAACCCACTTGGTGTACCATCTCGTATGAATATTGGACAAGTAATCGAATTGCATATGGGAATGGCTGCACGTAAATTAGGTATTCACATTGCAACTCCAGTATTCGATGGAGCGCATGAGGAAGATATCTGGGAAACAATCAAAGAAGCTGGTATGGACGACGATGCGAAAACTGTATTGTATGACGGTCGTACAGGTGAAGTGTTCGATAATAAAGTCTCTGTAGGTGTTATGTACTTTATCAAACTTGCCCACATGGTAGACGATAAATTACATGCCCGTTCAACTGGTCCTTACTCTTTAGTTACGCAACAACCATTGGGTGGTAAAGCCCAGTTTGGTGGACAACGTTTCGGAGAGATGGAAGTGTGGGCACTGGAAGCTTATGGTGCTGCTTATACACTTCAAGAAATCTTGACATACAAGTCAGATGACGTTGTTGGTCGTGTGAAAACATATGAAGCTATCGTAAAAGGTGAGCCAATTCCGCGTCCAGGTGTACCGGAATCATTCCGAGTGTTGGTAAAAGAATTACAGTCACTAGGATTAGACCTTAAAGTTCTTGATATAGAAAACTTACCAATCGATCTTCAAGATACAGAAGAAGATGATGACTATGGTAACGTAGATTCTTTAGAAGAAATGAAAAAGGAACAAGATATCAAACGTGCTGAAGAAGCTAGATTACGTACGGAAGAAGAAGCAATGATCGAAATCCAAGAACAAGAAACAGAATAATCATCTACCTTACTCAATTGCAACACTTTATAAATACAGAGTAAACTGAACAGTTCAATCAAGATGATAGACACCTATTAATAAAGCTGTCGGATGATCTTGCTGAACTGTTTAGCACCGCTTTGTATTGGAGCTTTAGGGCAGCTCGATAATCTAACAAAAGGGAGGTCGCCCCTTTGATCGATGTAAATAATTTTGAAAGTATCCAGATAGGACTTGCTTCGCCAGATAAAATCCGTAGCTGGTCATTTGGAGAGGTTAAGAAACCAGAAACAATTAACTACCGAACACTGAAACCAGAAAAAGATGGACTGTTTTGTGAAAGAATCTTTGGACCAACTAAAGATTATGAATGTTCATGCGGGAAATATAAACGAGTTCACTATAAAGGGATCGTTTGTGACCGTTGTGGAGTAGAAGTAACTAAATCTAAAGTACGTCGTGAACGCATGGGACATTTAGAGTTAGCTGCTCCTGTTACACATATCTGGTATTTTAAAGGTATTCCAAGCCGTATGGGACTTGTTTTAGATATGAGCCCGCGTGCACTTGAAGAAATCATCTACTTTGCTTCATATGTTGTTACTGACGCAGGAGACACACCTCTTGAGAAGAAGCAACTAATGACAGAGCGCGAATATCGTGAGCGTCGTGCACAATATGGGAATGAGTTTCGTGCTGAAATTGGTGCAGAAGCTATCAAAACTTTATTAAATGATGTAGATCTAGAAGAAGAAGTTGCTGAATTGAAGGAATTATTACAATCAGCTACTGGTCAAAAACGTACGAGGGCTGTTCGTCGCCTAGACATTCTTGAGGCATTCCGTAACTCTGGAAATCACCCTTCATGGATGGTTATGGATGTAGTTCCGGTTATTCCACCAGAATTAAGACCGATGGTTCAATTAGAAGGTGGACGCTTTGCTACAAGTGATTTGAATGACTTGTACAGACGGGTTATTAATCGTAACAACCGTTTGAAACGTCTGTTAGATCTCAATGCACCACACATTATTGTGCAAAACGAAAAACGTATGCTGCAAGAAGCTGTTGATGCTTTAGTAGATAACGGACGTCGTGGACGTGCGGTTACAGGCCCAGGGAATCGCCCGTTGAAATCTCTTTCTCATATGTTGAAAGGGAAACAAGGACGTTTCCGTCAGAACTTGCTTGGTAAACGTGTAGACTATTCAGGTCGTTCTGTTATCGTAGTAGGACCTACTTTGAAAATGTACCAATGTGGCTTGCCGAAAGAAATGGCAATTGAATTATTTAAACCATTTGTAATGAGAGAACTTGTTGCAAGAGATATTGCAAACAATATAAAAAATGCTAAACGTAAAGTAGAACGCATGGATGAAGAAATCTGGGAAGTTCTTGAAGATGTAATCCGTGAGCATCCAGTACTATTGAACCGAGCACCTACATTACACCGTTTGGGAATCCAAGCTTTTGAACCGATTTTAGTTGAGGGTAAAGCGATCCGTCTTCACCCATTAGTATGTGAAGCGTACAATGCCGATTTCGATGGAGACCAAATGGCTGTTCACGTTCCGCTAAGTGATGAAGCTCAAGCAGAGGCACGTATTCTGATGCTTGGTGCACAAAACATCTTGAATCCTAAAGATGGTAAACCAGTTGTTACGCCTTCTCAGGATATGGTTTTAGGAAACTATTACTTGACTATGGAAGAAGCCGGGCGTGAAGGAGAAGGTATGATCTTCTCAAGCACATCGGAAGCAATCCAGGCATACCAAAGTGGTTATGTACACTTGCATTCACGTGTAGGGATTCACGTGTCAGCTTTACCAAACAAACCATTCACTGAATGGCAAAGTGATAAATATCTAATGACAACAGTTGGGAAATTAATTTTTAATGAAATCATGCCAGCTGAATTCCCTTATTTAAATGAACCAACTCAAGCAAACCTTGAAAAACAAACACCAGATAAATACTTTGTTCCTTATGGTACCGATATTCCGGCGCATATTAAAGAGAACGAAACGATCGAGCCATTCAAGAAGAAAAATTTAGGTAATGTTATCGCAGAAGTCTTTAAACGATTCCATGTTACCGAAACTTCTAAGATGTTAGATCTTATGAAAAACTTGGGATATAAATATTCTACAAGATCTGGTATTACAGTTGGGATAGCAGATATCTCTAACTTGAAAGAAAAAGAAGAAATTTTAAACAAAGCTCATGGGCAAGTAGATCGTATTAATGCTTCTCACAGACGTGGTCTGATTACTGAAGAAGAACGCTATACAGCTGTTATTGATGTCTGGACTAAGACAAAAGATACGATCCAACAACATTTAATGCATTCATTGGATGCTCGAAATAACATCTTTATGATGAGTGACTCTGGAGCACGTGGTAACATTTCCAACTTTACACAGCTTGCAGGTATGCGTGGATTGATGGCCGCTCCAAGTGGACGAATCATGGAACTGCCGATCACTTCTAATTTCCGTGAAGGATTATCAGTCTTAGAAATGTTTATCTCTACTCACGGCGCTCGTAAAGGTATGACGGATACAGCGCTTAAAACTGCCGATTCTGGTTACTTGACACGTCGTTTAGTAGATGTTGCACAAGATGTCATCATTCGTGAAGAAGACTGTGGAACAAAACGAGGACTCCTGGTTAAATCAATTAAAGATGGTAATGAAGAAATTGAACCGCTAGAAGACCGTATCATTGGCCGTTACGCTCGTAAAACAGTTAGACATCCAGAAACGAATGTAGTAATGGTAGCTGAAAACGACTTGATTACAGAAGATATTGCAAAACAGATCATTGAAGCAGGAATTGAAGAAGTAACAATTCGTTCTGTATTCAACTGTAATACAAATCACGGAGTATGTAAGAAATGTTATGGCCGCAACTTGGCAACTGGTCGTGAAGTTGAAGTTGGGGAAGCTGTTGGAACAATTGCTGCTCAATCAATCGGAGAGCCAGGAACACAGTTGACAATGCGTACATTCCATACCGGGGGTGTTGCCGGAGATGATATTACACAAGGTTTGCCTCGTGTACAAGAAATCTTTGAAGCTCGCCATCCTAAAGGTCAAGCAATGATTTCCGAAGTTTCAGGTGAAATTATTTCTATCGATGAAAATCCTTCAGAACGTACAAAAGATATCATGGTTAAAGGTGCAACAGATACTCGTACGTATACTCTTCCAATCAATGCTCGCTTAAGAGTTAAAGAAGGAAGTTATATCGAACGTGGAGATGCCTTTAATGAAGGTTCAATCGATCCGAAAGAATTATTGGGAGTAAGTAATGTAATCAAGTTACAGAACTATATGCTTCAAGAAGTGCAATATGCCTACCGTAGTCAAGGGGTAGAAATTGGCGATAAACATATTGAAGTAATGGTTCGTCAAATGCTGCGTAAAGTACGCATCCTTGATCCAGGCGATACATCAATTCTGCCAGGTAGCTTAATTGATATTCATGACTTTAAAGAGAAAAATAGAGATACTTTAATGTCAGGTGGGCTTCCGGCAACTGCTCGTCCGGTATTGCTGGGAATTACAAAAGCATCACTTGAAACCAACAGTTTCTTGTCGGCTGCTTCATTCCAGGAAACTACACGAGTATTAACAGATGCTGCTATCCGCGGTAAAAACGATAAACTGATTGGTTTGAAAGAAAATGTTATTATCGGTAAATCTATTCCAGCTGGAACAGGTATGAAAGTATATAACAAAATGAAACCGAAAAGTGTTGGTGTTGTAAGCGAAAATGTTTACAGCATTAATGATGAAGCAGCGCAATCAACAGAAGAATAAAACTTTCTCTTAAAAACGAAATGAATTTTGATGAAGCAGATGGATGTCTATAGACATCCATCTGCAATTCATCATTTATCAAAAAAATATACTATGGAATGTTGACAGCATTATATAGACGTGCTATTATGCTAGAGGTGCTTTTGTTTACAGATTCCTGTTCTAGATCGTTTTAGCTCATTAGAGTCAACAGTCGTTCTGACTGGAACGCAAGAGCCGCTATTGTGCCGCAGATTTTTGGTGCGCTTTTTCAAATTTGGATACACCGAACTTGATGTTTGGATATTCATTTGCAGGCAGGTTGAATAAAGTCGCTTGACCAAGCGATTCTTTCTTTTGCCAATTGATGAACCACCTGGATGTGTGGGTCTAGAAAAACCATATAACATAAGTAAATTCGGAAGGAGGAAACAAAAAATGCCAACTATTAATCAATTGATTCGTAAACCTCGTAAATCAAAAATCGAAAAATCTGAATCACCAGCATTGAACAGAGGATATAACACACAAAAACGTAAACAGACAACTGTATATTCTCCACAAAAACGTGGTGTTTGTACTCGTGTAGGAACAATGACTCCTAAGAAACCAAACTCTGCGTTACGTAAATATGCTCGTGTACGTTTATCTAACATGATTGAAGTAACTGCGTATATCCCTGGAGAAGGACACAACCTGCAAGAACATAGTGTTGTTTTACTTCGTGGTGGACGTGTAAAAGATTTACCGGGAGTTCGTTACCACATCGTTCGTGGTGCGCTTGATACTGCTGGAGTTACTGATCGTAAACAAGGCCGTTCTAAATACGGTACTAAAAAACCTAGCTAATTTAAACATTAAAACCAATTTGAGTGAAAGGAGGAATTTACATGCCTCGTAAAGGTCCTGTTACAAAACGTGACGTATTACCAGATCCAATTTATAATTCTAAATTAGTATCTCGCTTGATCAACCGCTTGATGGTTGATGGTAAACGTGGAAAAGCTTCAACTATTTTATATGATGCATTTGCTGCAATTAAAGAACAAACTGGAAATGATCCAATCGAAGTGTTTGAACAAGCACTTAAGAACATCATGCCAGTTCTTGAAGTAAAAGCTCGCCGTGTGGGGGGGTCTAACTACCAAGTACCGGTAGAAGTTCGCCCAGATCGTCGTACTACACTAGCATTACGCTGGTTAGTAAGCTATTCTCGTCTTCGTGGAGAAAAAACTATGGAAGATCGTTTAGCTAAAGAAATCATGGATGCTGCTAACAATACTGGAGCAGCTGTTCGTAAACGCGAAGAAATGCACCGTATGGCAGAAGCTAACAAAGCTTTCGCTCACTACCGTTGGTAGGATAACTAAAGAATGTGATCAGAAAAAGCTGTTTCTTTGTTTATAAAGAAACGATGCTTCCTGATTCATTCTTTTGTACTATTATTGAATAGTTCTAATCTTTATGCATAAGTATGGATAGAAACAATCAAAGAGAGGTGTAGAGAACAAGTGGCTAAAAGAAAATTCCCTCTAGAAAAAACGCGTAATATTGGGATTATGGCGCATATCGATGCGGGTAAGACTACTACTACTGAGCGTATTCTTTATTATACTGGACGTATCCACAAAATTGGTGAAACACATGAAGGTGCTTCTCAAATGGACTGGATGGAACAGGAACAAGAACGTGGGATTACAATTACCTCTGCAGCAACAACTGCTCAGTGGAATAATCACCGTGTAAACATCATCGATACACCTGGACACGTGGACTTTACCGTTGAGGTAGAGCGTTCATTACGTGTACTAGATGGAGCGGTAGCTGTCCTGGATGCACAATCTGGTGTTGAACCTCAAACTGAAACAGTTTGGCGTCAAGCTACAACTTATGGTGTTCCTCGTATCGTATTCGTAAATAAACAAGATAAACTAGGTGCTAACTTCTTAGACGCTAATCATTCATTACACGATCGCCTTCAAGCAAATGCTCATCCGATCCAATTACCAATTGGAGCTGAAGATGACTTTAGTGGAATCATTGACTTGGTTAAAATGAAAGCTTTCATGTATGGTAATGACTTGGGAACTGAAATTTCTGAAGAAGAAATTCCAGCTGACTACCAAGAATTAGCTGAAGAGTGGCATGATAAACTCGTTGAAGCTGTTGCTGAAATGGATGAAGATCTAATGATGCAATATCTTGAAGGAGAAGAAATTTCTCAAGAACAACTAAAAGAAGGAATCCGTAAAGCAACACTTAGTGTTGAATTTTACCCTGTTTTAGTTGGATCAGCTTTCAAAAACAAAGGTGTACAATTGCTTTTAGATGCCGTAGTTGATTATCTTCCATCTCCACTTGACGTTCCTGCAATCCAAGGACACGCTCAAAGAGATCCGGAAGAAATTATCGAACGTACTGCTGGCGATGACAAACCTTTCTCAGCATTAGCATTTAAAGTTATGACTGACCCTTATGTAGGTCGCTTGACATTCTTCCGTGTATATTCTGGTACTCTTGAGTCTGGATCGTACATCTTGAATGCAACAAAAGACTCACGTGAACGTGTAGGTCGTATTTTGCAGATGCATGCAAACTCACGTCAAGAAATTCCTGAAGTATTTTCTGGAGATATCGCAGCAGCAGTTGGATTGAAAGATACAACTACTGGAGACACACTATGTGATCTTGATAGCCCGGTTATTCTTGAATCAATGGAATTCCCTGAACCTGTTATCCAAGTTGCGATTGAACCTAAATCAAAAGCAGATCAAGATAAAATGGGTATTGCATTACAGAAATTAGCAGAAGAAGATCCAACTTTCCGTGCTGAAACAGATCAGGAAACTGGTGAAACTCTAATCTCTGGTATGGGTGAGTTACACTTGGACATCATCGTTGATCGTATGAAACGCGAATTCAAAGTTGAAGCTAATGTAGGTGCTCCTCAAGTATCTTACCGTGAAACATTCACTAAACAAGTACAATCAGAAGGTAAATTTGTTCGTCAGTCTGGTGGTAAAGGTCAATACGGTCACGTATGGGTTGAATTTACACCAAACGAAGAAGGAGCAGGTTTCGAATTTGAAGATGCTATCGTTGGTGGGGTTGTTCCTCGTGAATACATCCCGGCGGTTAAAGCTGGATTAGAAGCTTCTCTAGCTAACGGAGTATTAGCTGGATATCCATTAGTGGACGTTAAAGCTAAACTTTATGATGGATCTTATCACGATGTCGATTCCAATGAAACGGCATTTAAAGTAGCAGCTTCTCTTGCATTGAAAAATGCAGCTAAAAAAGCTGGTGCAGTGATTCTTGAGCCAATCATGGCTGTAGATGTTACAGTTCCTGAAGACTACATGGGTGATATCATGGGTCACATTTCTGCTCGACGTGGAAATATCGAAGGTTCTGAACAACGTGGTAACACAATGATCGTTAGAGGTATGATTCCTTTGGCAGAAATGTTTGGTTACGCAACTACACTACGTTCTGCAACTCAAGGTCGTGGTACATTCTCAATGCAATTTGATCATTATGATAAAGTGCCTAAGAGTATTGCTGAAGAAATCATCAAGAAAAATGGCGGATCTGACTCAGAATAATCTTTCTGAGCTTTCGCTTAAATTAATTGATTATTCACCGTTTACTCGGTATAATTATATGAGATATAATGGGATGGAAACTGAGTTTTCATTCTGAATAAATGAACACAATCTAAGGAGGAAATGTTTAAAATGGCTAAACAAAAATTTGATCGTTCAAAACAACACATGAACATTGGTACAATCGGACACGTTGACCACGGTAAAACAACTTTAACTGCTGCTATCACTACTGTATTATCTAAAAAAGGATATGCAGAAGCACAAGCATACGACAGCATCGATGGCGCTGCAGAAGAAAAAGAACGTGGAATCACAATCTCTACTTCTCACGTTGAGTACGAAACTGATACTCGTCACTATGCACACGTTGACTGCCCGGGACATGCTGACTACGTTAAAAACATGATCACTGGAGCTGCTCAAATGGACGGAGCTATCTTAGTAGTTTCTGCTGCTGATGGCCCAATGCCTCAAACTCGTGAGCACATCTTACTTTCTCGTCAAGTTGGTGTTCCATACATCGTTGTTTTCTTAAACAAAGTTGATATGGTTGATGACGAAGAATTACTAGAATTAGTTGAAATGGAAGTTCGTGACTTATTGTCAGAATATGACTTCCCAGGCGACGATATTCCTGTAGTTGCTGGATCAGCTTTAAAAGCCTTAGAAGGTGACGAAGAATACGAACAAAAAATTCTTGATTTAATGGAAGCTGTAGATACCTACATTCCAGCTCCAGAACGTAGTTCAGACAAACCATTCATGATGCCAGTTGAGGATGTATTCTCAATCACTGGTCGTGGTACTGTTGCAACTGGTCGTGTTGAAACTGGTCAAGTATCAGTTGGAGACGAAGTTGAAGTTATCGGTATCAAAGATACTGCTAAAACAACTGTTACTGGTGTAGAAATGTTCCGTAAATTGTTAGATTACGCTGAAGCGGGAGATAACATTGGAGCACTTTTACGTGGTATGTCACGTGAGGATGTTGAACGTGGACAAGTTCTAGCTAAACCAGGTTCAATTACTCCGCATACTAAATTTGATGCAGAAGTATATGTTCTTTCTAAAGAAGAGGGTGGACGTCATACTCCGTTCTTCTCAAACTACCGTCCACAATTCTTTTTCCGTACAACGGACGTAACAGGTATCGTAGAATTGAACGAAGGTACTGAAATGGTTATGCCTGGAGACAACACTACAATGACTGTTAGCTTGATTGCACCAATCGCTGTTGAAGACGGAACTAAATTCACTATCCGTGAAGGTGGCCGTACTGTTGGAGCGGGCGTTGTAACTAAAGTTATAGAATAATTTTATTCTATTAATTGAAAAAGCCTAATTAATTAGTAAAAGCGCAACTTTGAGTAAATCTTAAAGTTGCGCTTTTTTATTTATATTCATTTCAGCATTTGGATACGGTATATTGTATAACATGTTTAAGTAAGCAGCAACAAAGGGGAATTAGTATAGAGGTAGATAAAGAATGCTGACTATAAATAAATACTATGAAAAGAATTTTTATTATGTAATGAACAATTCTATTGTATCTAATGACAGCATTATCTGAATGGAGATGAAAGTAATGAATAGTAAAATAAATATGACAATTAAATTAAGAAAAAACGGAAACTTGAAAGAATCAAATAAAATGTTTTCTAAATTAATTAATAATTATCATGATAATTATTAATTAACAATATGCATGTTGTGATGTGCTAGGCGAAGAAAAAGAAGCAGCCGTCTTTTATGAACGTGCGATTAGATTAGGATTAACGGGAAACGATTTAGAGGAAGCTTTTTTAGGTCTAGGGAGTACATACAGAGCACTAGGTGAATATGAGAAGTCGAAAAATATATTGCAAAAGGGGAAAGATTTATTTCCTGACAATAAAGCGATACAAGTGTTTTATTCAATGACTTTATATAATATGAAAGAGTATAGTACAGCTATGAAAATAATACTCACATGTTTGACTGAAACAACAGTAGATGCTGATATCATAAACTATAAAAAGGCGATTGCTTTTTATAGTGATAAATTGAATGAAAAGTTTTGAATTTTCTATGCTTTGCGAAAATTGAAATAGTAACTATTAATATAGAAGGAACACGATTTATACCTACTAGAAGAGTGTCAGTGAAAGCTGATATAACAAGTATTTAACGGATTTAGAATAAAATAGAAAGAAATCAAAAATAATTCACTTTTTTTGTAAAATAAACTGGAAAACACTTGAAATTTAATATGATTGTATGTATACTTGTAAAAGTGTCTGCGAGGGGCTTTTTCTTTGTGTGCGTTCAATAAAATGTACTTAAAGAGGAGTAATAACTTCAGATCCAAGGCGTTGAAGCGAGAGGTTGCGACACACCCGGGTGCATTGCCATGGTGGGTGAGTTGGTTAAATTTTCGTGGAGCTAGGTTTATTTCTTAAATAAGCGAAGGAGGGAAAAACATGGCAAAACAAAAGATTCGTATTCGTTTGAAAGCATATGAACACCGTGTGCTTGATCAATCAGCTGACAAAATCGTAGAAACGGCAAAAAGAACTGGGGCAACAGTTTCAGGTCCGATCCCGTTACCTACAGAACGTAAACTATACACAATCATTCGTTCACCACATAAATACAAAGATTCACGTGAACAGTTTGAAATGCGTACACACAAACGTCTTATCGACATTGTGAATCCAACGCCTAAAACAGTTGATGCTTTAACTAAGCTAGACTTACCATCAGGTGTGGATATCGAAATTAAATTATAATACTATAAAAAATCATATAACGGAGGTGTACTCATGACCAAAGGAATCTTAGGAAAAAAAGTCGGAATGACTCAAATCTTTAGCGAATCAGGAGAATTAGTTCCTGTAACAGTAATCGAAGCTGTTCCTAACGTAGTTTTGCAAGTTAAAACTGTTGAAACTGACGGTTACAACGCAGTTCAATTAGGATTCGATGACAAACGCGAAGTTTTATCAAACAAACCGGCACAAGGTCATGTTAAAAAAGCTAACACGACTCCTAAGCGCTTCATTAAAGAATTACGAGATGCTGAGCTTGGAGATGTCGAAGTTGGAAACGAAATTACAGTAGCAACATTCGCAGAAGGCGACATTGTGGATGTTACAGGGACTTCAAAAGGTAAAGGATTCCAGGGTGTTATTAAACGCCATGGACAATCTCGTGGGCCAGAAACTCACGGATCTCGTTATCACCGTCGTCCTGGTTCAATGGGTGGCGCATCTGATCCATCACGTGTATTCCCTGGTAAGAAATTAGCAGGTCGTATGGGTGGAGATACAGTAACTGTACAAAACCTTGAAATTGTACGTGTCGATACTGATCGCAACGTATTATTGATTAAAGGAAATGTACCAGGATCTAAGAAATCACTTATTCAAATTCAATCTGCATTAAAAGCAGGTAACAAGTAATAGATTAGGAAGGGAGGACAAGCAGAATGCCAACTGTAGCGTTATATAAACAAGATGGAATGCAAAATGGTGAAGTAACATTAAATGATGCAGTCTTTGGTATCGAACCAAACGAAAGTGTCGTATTTGATGCAATTACCATGCAACGCGCTTCTTTAAGACAAGGAACACACGCGGTTAAAAACCGTAGTGCAGTACGAGGCGGTGGACGTAAACCGTGGCGTCAAAAAGGTACGGGTCGTGCTCGTCAAGGATCAATCCGTTCACCACAATGGCGTGGAGGTGGAGTAGTCTTCGGACCAACACCACGTTCATACAGCTATAAATTACCCAAAAAAGTTCGTCGTTTAGCAATCAGATCAGTACTTTCTTCTAAAGTATTAGATAAAGAATTGATCGTTGTTGAAGGTTTGAACTTCGACGCACCAAAAACTAAAGAGTTCAGAGCTGTTCTAACTAACTTAGACGTGAATAAAAAAGTCTTAGTTGTCTTAGAAAATGACAATGACTTTGCAGCGCTGTCAGCTCGCAACCTTCCAGGCGTGAAAATTGTTGCACCTAACAATGTATCTGTACTGGACGTAGTTGCTCATGACAACCTCATCATAACGAAGGCTGCTCTGGAAAAAGTAGAGGAGGCACTTCAATAATGAATGCACGTGACGTAATTTTACGCCCGATCATCACTGAAGCTTCTATGAATGCTATGGATGCAAAAAAATATACATTCGAAGTAGATGTTCGCGCTAAAAAAACTACAGTAAAACAAGCAATCGAAGAAATCTTCGATGTTAAAGTGAAAAAAGTTAATATCCTTAACACTGCTCGTAAACCAAAACGTATGGGTCGTTACATGGGATATACTAAAAAACGCCGTAAAGCAATCGTTACTTTAACACCTGAATCTAACGATATTACTCTATTCGGAGAAGAAGACGAATAAAAAGATCACTTTAAGACAAGTGACTACCGACTAATTGAAAATTAGTCAATTGATTATTACAAGGAGGGGAATTGCGTGGCGATTAAAAAGTACAAACCTACCACAAACGGACGTCGTAACATGACTGGGTCAGATTTCGCTGAAATCACTACTGACAAACCAGAAAAAAGTTTGTTGGCTCCAAGCCCAAAACGTGCTGGACGTAACAATAAAGGTAGAATCACAGTCCGTCATCAAGGCGGAGGCCACAAGCAAAAATACCGTATTATCGATTTCAAACGTCAAAAAGATGGCGTTCGCGGTATTGTAAAAACAGTTGAGTATGATCCAAACCGCTCAGCAAATATTTCATTGATTCAATATGAAGATGGTGTTAAAGCTTACATTTTATCTCCTAAAGGTATTGAAGTAGGACAAGACATCATGTCGGGTACAGATGTAGATATCAAAATTGGTAATGCATTACCATTGAGCAGCATTCCTGTTGGTTCAACTATCCACAACATCGAGATGAAACCTGGTAAAGGTGGACAATTAGCTCGTTCTGCTGGTACTTCTGCACAAATTCTTGGTAAAGAAGGCAAGTACGTATTAGTACGTTTGAGATCAGGAGAAAGCCGTCTGATTTTAGCTAGCTGTCGTGCCACTATTGGTGCTGTAGGAAATGAACAACATGAACTGATCAATGTTGGTAAAGCAGGACGTAACCGCTGGAAAGGCAAACGCCCTTCAGTACGTGGATCTGTTATGAACCCGAACGATCACCCACACGGTGGTGGTGAAGGTAGAGCTCCAATCGGACGTCCAAGTCCAATGACTCCATGGGGTAAACCTACTCTTGGTAAGAAAACTCGTAATGGTAAAAATCGTTCAGATAAACTTATCATTCGTCGTCGTAAAAGCAAATAATAAAAAATAAATGTAGAAATCTCAGGATATATCCTGGAAGGAGGGCAATACATGAGCCGTAGTTTGAAAAAAGGACCTTTCGTCGATGCTCATTTGATGAAAAAAGTTCGTGAACTTGGTGAAGACAACAAACGTGTTATCAAAACATGGTCACGTCGCTCAACGATTTTCCCGAACTTTGTAGGTCACACCATTGCCGTATATGATGGAAGAAAACATGTACCAGTTTATGTTCAAGAAGACATGGTTGGTCACAAACTAGGTGAATTTGCACCAACAAGAACATACCGTGGACACGGTAAAGATGACCGCACAACCGGTAAACGTTAATAGCGAAGGGAGGAAATTTCCATGGCAGAAACAGTAACAGCAGCAAAAGCAACTGCGCGTACAGTTCGTATTGCTCCTCGTAAAGCTAGATTAGTAGTCGATACTATCCGAGGAAAAAGTGCTGCAGAAGCTATTTCTATCCTTCGCTTCACTAACAGAGGAGCATCTGAAGAGGTAGAAAAAGTTTTAATGTCAGCAATTGCGAATGCTGAACATAACTATGATATGGATATTGAAGAATTATACGTAAGCGAAGCCTATGTAAACGAAGGAGCTACTTTAAAAAGATTCCGTCCGCGTGCAAAAGGTGCAGCTTCAAGAATCAACAAACGTACAAGCCACATTACTGTAGTGGTATCAGAGAAGAAGGAGGGGTAATCTGTGGGACAAAAAGTAAACCCTAATGGTATGCGTGTTGGTGTCATCCGTGATTGGGACGCTAAATGGTATGCTGAAAAAGATTTTGCAGACACTTTGCTTGAAGATATCGCAGTTCGCGAATACATTGCAGAAAAACTAAGTACTGCTTCAGTTTCACGTGTTGAAATTGAACGTGCTGCTAATAGAATCAACTTATCTATTCACACTGCTAAACCAGGAATGGTTATTGGTAAAGGTGGATCAGAAGTTGACACTTTAAGAAACAAACTAAACAACATGACTGGCAAACGTGTCCACGTCAACATTGTTGAAATTAAAAGACCAGATCTTGACGCTACTTTAGTAGCTAAAAGTATCGCTGAACAACTTGAAAACCGTATTTCATTCCGTCGTGCACAAAAGCAAGCAATCCAACGCACAATGCGTTCAGGAGCTAAAGGAATTCGTACAATGGTATCAGGTCGTTTGAACGGAGCAGATATGGCCCGTAACGAAAGTTTTTCTGAAGGAACAGTTCCATTGCACACAATTCGTGCTGATATCGATTTTGCTAATGAAGAAGCAAATACAACTTATGGTAAAATCGGCGTTAAAGTATGGATCTACAAAGGAGAAGTTCTTCCAGCAATTACAGAGAACAAGAAAGGAGGAAAATAATCAATGTTAGTACCAAAACGTGTAAAACACCGTCGTGAGTTCCGTGGTAAAATGCGAGGCGAAGCGAAAGGTGGAAAAGAAATTGCTTACGGTCAATATGGCTTACAAGCAGTTGATTCAGTATGGATCACAAGTCGTCAGATTGAATCTGCTCGTATCGCTATGACACGTTACATGAAACGTGGTGGGAAAGTATGGATTAAGATCTTCCCTCACAAACCGGTGACAGCTAAAGCAATTGGTGTACGTATGGGTTCTGGTAAAGGAGCTCCTGAGAGCTGGGTCGCACCTGTAAAACGTGGTAAAATCATGTTTGAAATTGGTGGCGTATCTGAAGAAGTAGCTCGCGAAGCATTGCGTTTAGCTTCACACAAACTACCCGTTAAAACTAAGGTAGTAACTCGTGAAGAAAGTGGTGACTCACATGAAGGCTAATGAATTAAAAGGCTTATCCACTACTGAATTGATTGAAAAAGAAGCAGAATACAAAGAAGAACTATTTAACTTGCGCTTTCAGTTAGCTACAGGACAGTTAGAAAATACTGCGCGCATTAAAGAAGTCCGTAAAAATATCGCACGTGTTAAAACGGTTTTGCGTCAAGCTGAATTAGTTAAATAATCGTGCCTGATCTGTATTCAAAGGAGGCTGGAAAATGGCTGAACGTAACGAACGTAAAGTGTATCAAGGACGTGTTGTTTCTGACAAAATGGACAAAACAATCGTTGTAGAAATCGCTACTCAAAAACAACATCGTAAATACCAAAAACGTATGAAGTACTCAACAAAATTCAAAGCTCATGACGAAAACAACGTAGCTAAAGCAGGCGACGTGGTTAGAATCATGGAAACTCGTCCATTATCTAAAGACAAACGATTCCGTTTGCTTGAAGTGGTTGAAGAATCAGTAATTTTATAATAAGAAAATGCATTTTAAGCCTAATGGGCTAAACAACGAAGAATAGATTCTTCGTGAGTTTGAAAGGAGGATCCTAACGTGATTCAAACAGAAAGTCGAATGAAAGTCGCTGACAACTCTGGTGCGCGTGAAGTACTTGTAATCAAAGTATTAGGCGGATCAGGTGCCAAGACTGCTAACATCGGTGATGAAGTGGTTGTTACTGTTAAACATGCAACACCAGGCGGCGTTGTTAAAAAAGGTGAAGTTGTTCGTGCGGTAATCGTACGTACTAAATCAGGAGCTCGTCGTCCAGACGGTTCATATATTAAATTTGACGAAAATGCTTGTGTTATTATTCGTGAAGACAAAGCACCACGTGGAACACGTATCTTCGGACCAGTTGCTCGTGAATTGCGTGAGAATGACTTTATGAGAATTGTTTCGTTAGCTCCGGAAGTTCTTTAATTCCGACAAATGTCATAAGGAGGTGCGCTAGAAAATGTTTGTAAAATCAGGAGACAAAGTTAAAGTTTTAGCTGGTAAAGATAAAGGGAAACAAGGTACTGTCTTAAAAGCTTTACCAAAGCAAAGCAAAGTTGTCGTTGAAGGTATCAATATCATGAAAAAACATACCCGTCCTACTGGTATGGGACAAGAAGGCGGAATAGTTGAAACTGAAGCGCCTATTCACGTATCTAATGTTCAATTAATTGATCCTAAAACAGATGAACCTACAAGAGTAGGATATAAAGTAGAAGATGGTAAAAAAGTTCGTTACGCTAAGAAATCTGGCGAAACACTTTAATATAGTAGGAAAGGAGGGCATTCATAAATGACACGCCTTAAAGATAAATATCTAAATGATGTACAACCATCATTAGTAGAAAAATTTGAGTACAGTTCAGTTATGCAATCACCAAAAGTAGACAAAATCGTCTTAAATATTGGTGTTGGTGATGCTGTATCAAACACTAAAAATCTAGATAAAGCAGTAGAAGAATTAACATTAATTTCGGGACAAAAACCAATTGTCACTCGTGCTAAAAAATCTATCGCTAGCTTCCGTTTACGTGAAGGTATGCCAATCGGTACTAAAGTAACTCTTCGTGGAGACCGTATGTATGATTTCTTGGACAAATTAGTAACTGTTTCACTACCTCGTGTACGTGATTTCCGTGGAGTCAGCAAAAATGCTTTTGACGGACGCGGCAACTATACGTTAGGTGTTAAAGAGCAACTGATCTTCCCTGAAATTGATTACGATGATGTAGATAAAGTCCGCGGTATGGATATCGTTATTGTAACAACAGCTAATACAGATGAAGAAGCTCGTGAATTACTTGGACAATTGGGAATGCCGTTCCAAAAATAACCTTGACACCTTAATAGGAGGGAAAATTCAGAAATGGCTAAAAAATCAATGATTGAAAAAAACAAAAAACCGGCCAAGTTTTCAACTCAAGAGTATACTCGCTGTGAACGTTGTGGACGCCCACATTCAGTATATCAACAATTTAAATTATGCCGTATTTGCTTGCGTGAGCTAGCTTATAAAGGGCAAATTCCAGGCTTGAAAAAAGCAAGCTGGTAAAATAAGAAAACTTGCCATAAAGGAGGATACAACGAATGGTCATGACAGATCCTATCGCAGATTTCTTGACTCGTGTACGTAACGCTAATAACGCTCGTCATACGAAAGTAGAAATTCCTGCTTCAAATTTAAAAAAAGGTATGGCCCAAATCTTGAAAAATGAAGGATTCGTAAAAGATATCGAATTCGTGGAAGATGACAAACAAGGAATCGTCCGCATTTTCTTGAAATACGGTCAAAATGACGAACGCGTTATTACTGGCTTGAAACGTATTTCAAAACCAGGATTGCGTGTCTATGCAAAAGCAGAAGAAATGCCAAAAGTATTAAACGGTTTAGGAATCGCGCTTGTTTCTACTTCAGAAGGCGTTGTTACTGATAAAATCGCTCGTTCTAAAAATATCGGAGGAGAAGTCCTCGCGTACGTTTGGTAATTAACATAAGAAATGAAGGAGGTGCCGTACATTGAGTCGTATCGGAAATAAACCTATCACTATTCCAGAAGGCGTTGAAGTCAACCTTAATGGAACAGAGATCACAGTTAAAGGAAAAAATGGCGAATTAACTCGTACATTAAGTCCAGTAATTAAAGTAAACATTGAAGATAACGTAATGACTTTTACAAGACCTGATGAATCAAAAGCTAGCCGTACAATTCATGGAACTACACGCGCTGTCGTGAATAACATGGTTGAAGGTGTAACTGAAGGATTCCAGAAAACACTTGAATTGATCGGTGTTGGTTACCGTGCCCAAAAACAAGGTAACAAATTAGTATTAAACGTTGGTCTTTCTCACCAAGTTGAATTTGATGAAATCGAAGGATTGACAGTAGAAGTACCGTCAAACACTTCTGTTATTGTTAAAGGTGCGAGCAAAGAAAAAGTTGGCGCATTAGCTGCTAACATTAGAGGTGTTCGTCCTCCTGAGCCATATAAAGGTAAAGGAATTCGTTACCAAGGTGAACATATTCGCCGTAAAGAAGGTAAAACAGGTAAATAATCGTGCAACAAAGTCGAACCTGATATTGAAATTATTAAAATTGAACTTAGAACATGTAAATTACATGACCTCAGTATTCAAAATTGATGATTTCTCTCTATTCCTGAATCAAGTAGTTGATCTCAGAAATAAACTGTTCGACTTACTTTTGCGTCGATTGCCTAGTTAAGCTATACTCAGGCTTGAATGAGTAATAAAATATAAAGAGGTGACAATTGTGATTACAAAACCAGATAAAAACAAATTACGTCAAAAAAGACATAAACGTGTCCGTAGAAATCTTTCTGGTACTGCAGAGCGCCCACGTTTGAACGTATTCCGTTCTAATAAAAACATCTACGCTCAAGTAATTGATGATGTAGAGGGTGTAACGCTCGCAAGTGCATCTACCTTAGATACTGATGTTTCAGGTAACTCTAAAGTTGAGAAAGCTGCAGCTGTTGGCGAACTAGTTGCTAAACGTGCAAGCGAAAAAAATGTTACAGAAGTAGTATTTGATCGTGGTGGATATCAATATCACGGGCGTGTGAAAGCATTAGCTGACGCAGCTCGCGAAAACGGACTAACATTCTAGAGTAAAGGAGGAGTTAAGGTACATGACAACTCATATTGATGCAGCAAAATTAGACATTGAAGATCGCGTAGTTGAAATCAACCGTGTTACTAAAGTTGTTAAAGGTGGACGTCGTCTACGTTTCGCAGCACTAGTAGTCGTTGGAGACAAAAACGGACATGTAGGATTTGGTACTGGTAAAGCACAGGAAGTTCCTGAAGCAATCCGTAAAGCGATTGAAGCAGCTAAAACTAACCTTGTTAAAGTACCAATGGTAGGAACAACAATTCCTCACGAAATTATCGGACGCCATGGCGGTGGTAACATTATCATGAAACCAGCCGTTGCCGGTTCTGGAATTTCTGCTGGTGGACCTGTTCGTGCCGTACTAGAATTAGCTGGAGTACAAGATGTTTCTTCTAAATCAGTTGGATCTAGTTCACCAATCAACATGGTTCGTGCAACTATCGATGGTATTACAAAATTGAAACGCGCTGAAGAAGTTGCAAAACTTCGCGGAAAATCTGTAGAAGAATTACTTGGATAAGGAGGGATGACACAATGGCAAATCTAGAAATTACTTTAAAGCGTAGTTTAATTGGTCGTCCTCAAAACCAACATCTAGTAGTTAAATCTTTAGGTCTTAGAAAAACAAACTCTTCTGTTGTGAGACCTGATAATGATGCAGTCAGAGGCGCAATCAAAAAAATCGCTCATTTAATTGACGTAAAAGAAGTTTAGTAAGTCTAGAGTTTAACTAAAGGAGGTGCCAAGATTTATGAAACTTCATGAATTAAAACCTGCAGAAGGTTCTCGTAAAACACGTAACCGTGTTGGACGTGGTTCGTCTTCTGGTAATGGTAAAACATCAGGTCGTGGTCAAAAAGGACAAAAAGCACGTTCAGGAGGCGGAACTCGTCTAGGTTTTGAAGGTGGACAAACTCCATTATTCCAAACTTTACCAAAACGTGGTTTTACTAACTATACACGTAAAGAATATGCAATCGTAAATTTAGATGCATTAAATCGTTTCGAAGCAGATACAGAAGTAACTCCAGAATTATTAGTTGAAACAGGTGTTGTTAAAAACAAAAAATCCGGTGTGAAAGTATTGGCGAAGGGAAGCGTTGATCGCAAGCTTACAGTTAAAGCACATAAGATTTCTGCTGCAGCTAAAGAAGCGATCGAAGCTACCGGTGGATCAGTAGAGGTGATCTAGTTTATGATCGAGCTGATTAAAGGTGCTGTTAAAGAAAAAGACGTCAGAACACGAGTGATGTTCACTCTTGGAATTTTAATTGTTTTTCGTCTTGGTACACATATAACTGTACCAGGCGTTAACGCCCAAGCACTTGACGAATTATCGACAACAGGTTTATTTAATCTGTTAGATACATTCGGTGGTGGAGCATTGAACCAATATTCTGTATTTGCTCTTGGTGTTTCGCCATATATCACAGCTTCCATCGTTATTCAACTTCTACAAATGGATGTTCTTCCTAAGTTCAAAGAATGGGCAGAACAAGGAGAAGTTGGACGGAAGAAGCTTAATCAGGCAACTCGTTATCTAACGATCGTATTAGCATTTTTCCAGGCAATCGGAATCTCTTATGGCTTCAATGCATTATCTGAGTTGGATCTTGTGAGAAATCCTGGACCAACAACTTATCTGATGATTGCAGTGATGCTGACAGCAGGTACGATGCTTGTAATGTGGTTAGGGGAAATGATTACAGTGCATGGTTTCGGTAACGGAATTTCACTAATAATCTTTTCTGGTATCGTTGCCCGTCTTCCACAGGATATAACTGAATTCTATAATGTTCAGATCCGAAATGCTGGAGATGAAATTGTTACAAGTATACTGTTTACTATTGGAATTGTCGTTGCGATGATTATATTAGTAATCTTTGTCACTTATATGGAAAATGCTAAACGAAATATACCTGTACGTTATTCCAAACGTGCCAATGCATCTAAAGAGGGTGCGTTTTTACCACTTAAAGTCAACTCAGCAGGTGTTATCCCAGTTATCTTTGCGAGCTCATTTTTAATGACTCCTCAGATTATTCTTGGGTACTTTGCTCAAAACAATCAAAATGCCGGCTGGTACCAAGTTTTAAATAATATTTTTAACTTACAGGAACCAACGGGTGCAGTATTTTATTTATTCCTTATTGTAGTTTTCGCTTATTTCTATGCCTTCATTCAGGTTAACCCTGAGAAAGCGGCAGAAAATCTGCAGAAACAAAACGGTTATATCCCAAGTATTCGTCCTGGGAAAGCGACTGAAGAATATCTAGGATACATGCTGATTCGATTAAGTACTGTTGGAGCGATATATTTAGGGATCATTTCTATCTTACCTATAATAGCTTCTGCGCTTTGGGATCTTCCGGGTTCACTTTCTTTAGGTGGTACAAGTCTACTGATCGTAGTCGGTGTAGCACTTGATTCAATGAGACAACTTGAAGGATTACTAAGTAAAAAAAGCTATCAAGGATTTATCCAGAGATAAAGTGATTGAATTTTATCCTTTGTACGAAAATAGACGATTTGCCCCAGAGATATAAATATCCATTGTTGGGTAAATCGATCTTTTTTTCCTAAGACATTGAAAATTAGGAACAGTCAAGGAGGAAACAGAATGAATCTTTTTCTTTTAGGACTTCCAGGAGCGGGTAAAGGGACTCAAGCTGCACGTATTGCAGAAACTTATGGTATACCTCATATATCAACAGGCGATATGTTCCGTGCGGCAATGAAGAACGGCACACCTCTGGGCAAGGAAGCTAAAAGCTATATGGATGCTGGGAATCTCGTACCTGACGAAGTAACCAATGGAATCGTAAAAGAGCGTTTGGCAGAGCCTGATGCTCAAAACGGATTCTTATTAGATGGATACCCTCGTACGTTGAATCAAGCGAATGCTTTGAAAGAAGCACTTAGCAGTTCTGGTCGTTCGTTAGATGCTGTGTTGTACATCAAAGTCAACAAAGATATCTTAATGGAACGTCTAACCGGTCGTTTTATCTGTGCCACTTGTGGTGCAACATATCATAAATTGTTTAATCCACCAAAAGTGGAAGGAACATGTGATGTATGTGGCGGTCATGATTTTTATCAGCGTGAAGATGATAAACCAGAGACTGTTGAAAAACGTATCGACGTAAATGAAGCACAGACAGAAGAGCTTGCTGCATATTATGAAGAAACAGGAATCGTAAAAGAAATCAACGGAGAACAAGATCCAGACTCAGTATTTGAAGATATCAGAAATATTTTGAAATAATCATCAAAGTTTAAAAATATCTTGCATCAACAAACTTTGCGTGGTATAATATTTCGAGCGTCGTGTTAACATGACGGTTAATATAATAATTAAATTTATAAAGAAAATGTGGGAGCAGTCTGCCCTCACAATTTCATGCGTACAAAAGAGAGTCATCGAAGGAGGAAACTCAACGTGGCAAAAGACGATGTTATTGAGATTGAAGGAAAAGTACTAGAAACCCTGCCAAATGCAAGCTTCAAAGTTGAACTTGAGAATGGTCACGAAATTCTGGCACATGTATCGGGTAAAATTCGTATGAACTATATCCGTATTCTACCTGGAGATAAAGTAACAGTTGAAATGTCTCCATATGATTTAACTCGTGGACGCATTACGTATCGATTCAAATAACTTAAGACTCCGTAAAACCAAGGAGGGAAAGTTCATGAAAGTAAGACCATCAGTCAAAAAAATGTGTGACAAATGTAAAGTGATTCGTCGTAACGGCCGTGTAATGGTTATCTGCGAGAATCCTAAACATAAGCAACGTCAAGGTTAATAAAAGAGGAGGTGCTCATAAATGGCTCGTGTAGCAGGAGTAGATATTCCACGTGATAAACATGTGGTAATTTCATTAACGTATATTTATGGTATTGGAAAAACAACTTCTAAAAGCATTTTAGAAGCTGCAGGTGTACCTGAAGAAACTCGTGTACGTGAATTGACTAATGATCAATTAGATGCAATTCGTGCTGAAGTAGACAAACTTAAAATTGAAGGTGATCTTCGTCGTGAAGTAAACCAAAATATTAAACGTTTGATCGAAATCGGTTCATACCGTGGTATTCGTCACCGTCGTGGTTTGCCAGTTCGTGGTCAAAACACAAAAAACAATGCTCGTACTCGTAAAGGAAAAGCAGTGGCAATCGCTGGGAAGAAAAAATAATTACCTAAAGTTAGGAGGTCAATCTACGTATGGCTAAAGCAAATAGACCCGCACGTTCTCGTAAAAAAAGAGCGAAAAAGAATATTGAACACGGAGTGGCTCACATCCGTTCAACATTTAACAATACAATCATTATGATCACTGATGTTCATGGAAATGCTATTTCATGGTCTTCTGCAGGATCATTAGGATTTAGAGGTTCTAAAAAATCAACTCCATTTGCTGCTCAAATGGCTGCTGAAGCAGCTGCTAAAGGCTCAATGGAAAATGGCATGAAATCAGTTGAGGTTACTGTTAAAGGACCAGGTTCTGGTCGTGAAGCTGCAATCCGTTCTTTACAAGCAACAGGATTAGACGTAACTGCAATTCGTGACGTAACTCCGGTACCACACAACGGATGTCGTCCTCCAAAACGCCGTCGCGTTTAATAGTAGTATCGAACTAAAAATATTGCGTGAACTGAACGTTTTGAAAGGGGTAAACGGACTAGATGATCGAAATTGAAAAGCCGGTAATAGAAACAGTTGAGATCAGTGAGGATGGAAAATTCGGTAAGTTTGTCGTAGAACCACTTGAGCGTGGCTATGGTACAACGTTGGGGAACTCTCTACGTCGAATTCTTTTATCATCTTTACCAGGTGCTGCCGTCACAAATATTCAAATCGATAGTGTTTTACATGAATTCACAGCAATCGATGGGGTAGTAGAAGATGTGACTGCCATCATCTTAAACTTAAAGAAACTTGCACTTAAGTTGTATTCTGATGAAACAAAAACGATTGAGATTGATGTTGAAGGACCAGCAACTGTAACAGCTGCTGACATTATTTATGACAGTGATGTTGAGGTAATGAACCCTGATCTGTATATTTGTACAGTTTCTGAAGGTGGGCATTTACATGCACGCATGGAAGCGCAAAAAGGCAGAGGATATGTTCGCGCCGAATACAACAAACACGAAGATATGCCAATTGGTGTGCTCCCGATTGATTCGATTTATACCCCAATCAGCCGTGTAAATTATCATGTGGAAGATACTCGTGTAGGAGAGAAAAATCAGTTTGACAAGTTAACGCTTGACGTTTGGACTGACGGATCAATTTCTCCAGAGGATGGCGTGAGTTTAGCGGCAAAAATAATGACTGAACACTTAAACATCTTTGTTAACTTGACAGAAGAAGCTCGAGAAGCTGAAATCATGGTTGAAAAAGAAGAAACTCAGATGGAAAAAATGCTTGAGATGACAATCGAAGAGCTTGACCTATCTGTACGTTCTTACAACTGTCTGAAGCGCGCGGGGATAAACACTGTTCAAGAACTGACAAATAAAACTGAACCAGAAATGATGAAAGTTCGTAACTTAGGACGTAAATCACTGGAAGAAGTTAAATATAAATTAGGTGAGCTTGATTTAGGCTTACGTGAAGAAGAATAATCTTGTAGTTAAGGAGGGTTTCGACTAATGGGCTATCGTAAATTAGGACGTACAAGTTCACAACGTAAAGCATTGTTACGTGATCTTACGTCTGACTTAATTATTAACGAGCGTATCACTACTACTGAAACTCGTGCAAAAGAAGTTTCTAAAATGACTGATAAAATGGTTACTTTAGGTAAACGTGGAGACTTGCACGCACGTCGTCAAGCAGCTTCGTTTGTTCGTAATGAATTAGCAACTGTTGCAGAGACTGAAGAAGAAATCGTAGTACAAACAGTTTTACAAAAATTGTTTGATGATTTAGCTCCTCGTTTCGCAGAGCGTAACGGTGGATATACTCGTGTTTTAAAAACTGAACCTCGTAGAGGAGATGGCGCACCAATGGCTGTCTTAGAATTCGTGGTTAAAGCTGAAACTGATTCTGAAGAGACAGAAGAAGCTTAATAAAATTCATTTAAATTGAATTTAACCAAATTCACTTTTGGATGTATGATGAGCGTTATGATGATGGAATCTTTTCCAAGTGTCTAGCTCAAGTCTCTCCTAAAAGGCATTTTGCCTTTTAGGAGGACCATATATCGTTTAAAGTGTTTTTTTTGTATGCGGATAATCATTTTTCCCTAACAATTAAAAGACGAATAGTTAATCAATTATATCTATAAGTTTTGATCATAGTACATAAGAATAACGAATATAGATTGTTTAGCATACTTATTTTTGGTAATCTTGTACTGTTGAGGTCTGTCAAGACACCTTAAAATACGGTATAATAGTCAAGTTGATAATGATTGACAATGATGAATTTGAGATGCAAAAGCATCATGACTCAAAGATTGAGGTAAAAGAATGAATGAAATCATAACACTGAAAAATATTTCTTATAAATATACTGATGAAGAAACTCAGTATGCATTGGATAATATTTCTTTTTCGATAGAAAAAGGTGAATGGATAGCAATAATTGGACCCAACGGTTCTGGAAAATCAACGCTGGCAAAAACCATTAATGGATTAGTTGAACCTGAAAGTGGAGAAGTCAAAGTAGGCAAGTTTGATTTGAACGAAAATAATATCTGGTCGATTAGAGAAATGGTCGGAATGGTATTTCAGAATCCAGATAATCAGTTTGTTGGATCGACTGTTCAAGATGATGTAGCCTTTGGATTAGAAAATCTGGGTATCCCGAGAGACAAGATGGTTGAACGTGTCCGTGATGCACTAGAAAAAGTCAATATGCTGGAATTTGCAGAACGTGAGCCTGCCAGACTATCTGGGGGACAAAAACAGCGTGTAGCCATTGCTGGTATCGTGGCGCTGCAGCCAGAAATAATGATTTTGGATGAAGCGACAAGCATGCTGGATCCTAAAGGTCGTGAAGAAGTATTACGTACAGTCAAAGAAGTAAAAGAAAGAGAAAATCTATCCGTTATCTCTATTACACATGACATCGATGAAGCAGCAGCTGCAAATCGAATTATTGTTATGCGTGCAGGAAAGTTAGTCAAAGAAGGCACTCCTGAAGAAATTTTCTCATATGGTGATCAACTGATCGAAATGGGTCTTGATTTACCATTTCCTGAGAAATTGAAATCATCAATGAAAGAACTAGGAATACGAGTACCAAGTGAGTATTTAACAGAGGAAGGCATGGTGGAATGGTTATGGACATACGGTTCGAAGAAGTAGGGTATACGTATCAAAAAGGGACACCATTCCAAAGCCGAGCTTTGTATGATATCAATCTCTCAATAAAAGATGGTGGCTATACAGCACTGGTTGGACATACTGGAAGTGGTAAATCAACAGTTCTTCAGCATTTGAATGCCTTGAAAAAACCAACGGAAGGTTCTATCACTATTGGAGAACGCGTAGTCACAGCTGCTACAGATAACAAAGGATTGAAATCTTTGCGCAAAAAAGTTGGAATTGTCTTCCAATTTCCAGAGGCGCAGCTATTTGAAGAAACAATTGGAAAAGATATTGCATTCGGACCTAAAAACTTTGGGGTAAGCGAAGAAGAAGCAATAAGTAGAGCAAAAGCCTTACTACCACAAGTTGGTCTAGATGAGAGTTTTTTAGATCGTTCTCCATTTGATTTGTCGGGAGGACAGATGCGCCGTGTTGCTATTGCTGGCGTACTAGCTTTAGAGCCGGAAGTGCTGGTATTGGATGAACCAACAGCAGGACTTGATCCGCAAGGCCGTAAAGAGATCATGGATATGTTCTATAATTTATACAAAACGCAGGGACTAACGATAGTGTTAGTAACACATCAAATGGATGATGTGGCGAATTATGCTGATCATATGGTAGTACTGGAAAAAGGAACGGTAGTAAAAGAGGGTTCTCCAAGAGAGCTTTTTAAAGAATCAGACTGGTTAACTAGTATGCAGTTAGGAGTACCCTCAACAGTTCATTTTGCACAAGAACTAGAAAGGAAATTTGAATGGGCCTTTGATCCGTTGCCTTTGACAACAGATGAACTAGCGGAACAAATTAAAGATAGACTTGGTGTAACAGATCAGGAAGCAGGTGATCGAGTATGATGGATAAACTCATTTTCGGACGCTACATTCCTGGGAATTCTTTAATTCATAGGCTAGACCCTAGAACGAAACTCATGAGTGCCATTCTCTTTATTATTGTCATCTTTTTTGCCAATAATATAATCACGTATCTTGCGTTAGCACTTTTCGTTGGATTAGCTGTTGCCTTATCAAAAATTTCAGTTCGTTTCTTTATCAACGGAATCAAGCCACTTATCTGGCTGATTTTATTTACAGTAATTCTTCAGATTCTATTTACAAGTGGAGAAACAATCTTTTTTAGATTTGGGCCTATCATTCTTTCACAAGAAGGATTAATTAATGGTGGCTTTATCTTCATGCGCTTCGTACTGATCATTTTTATGTCGACATTGCTGACTTTAACAACTATGCCGCTGTCTCTGTCAGATGCAATTGAGTATTTGCTGCGACCGCTTGCTGTCATCAAAGTTCCCGTCCATGAAATTGCGCTGATGCTATCGATTGCACTTAGATTTGTACCAACTTTAATGGATGAGACAGAGAAAATCATGAACGCCCAAAGAGCTCGAGGAATCGATTTTGGAGAAGGAAATATCTATGAACAGATGAAATCTGTCGTGCCACTTCTAATTCCACTGTTTGTAAGCTCATTTAACCGTGCAGAGGAGCTAGCTACCGCTATGGAAGCTAGAGGTTATAAAGGTGGAGAAGGGCGTACTAAGTACCGTCAATTGAGCTGGCAGACCAAGGATACACTTGCGATGGTATCATTCGGCGTATTAACGGCCTTATTATTACTATTGAGAACCTAAGAAGAAGAGGATAAGGATGCAAGTCTTTATCCTCTTTCTATATAAAAAATGACAGTAAAGGAAGCAATTAATTTGGATAAGATAAGATATAAAATGAAGCTCGCTTACGATGGTACAAACTTTTCAGGGTTTCAAGTCCAGCCCAATAAGCGGACTGTCCAAGGTGAAATTGAAAAAGCATTGAGTAAAATGTCTAAAGAAGAGTTCATTCGTATAAAAGGTGCTGGTCGTACAGATGCAGGTGTGCATGCTAGAGGACAAATTATCCATTTCGATTATCCGAGATATATTCCAGAAGACGGTATGCTAAGAGCGCTGAACGCATTAGGACCAGAAGATATCGTATTTCTGGAATCTGATATAGTGGATCATACCTTTCATTCTCAGTACTTAGCTAAAGGCAAAATGTATCACTACCGAGTAGACAATCATTCTTTGAAAGATCCTTTCACACGCTTCTACGCACATCATCATCCATTTGATATAGATTTAAAGCGCACTCAGAAAGCACTGGCTTTTCTAGAAGGAACCCACGATTTTACAAGTTTTGCATCTGCTCATTCAGACAAAGAAGATAAAACAAGAACGATTTACGAGGCATCTGTCGCAATCGATGAAAAAACGGAAGAATGGATCTTTACATTTCGAGGCAATGGGTTCTTGTATAATATGATTAGAATTATTATGGGAACTATCCTGCAGGTTGCAGATGGTAGACGACCAGTAGAAGATATCAAAAAGATCCTTGAAGCAAAGGATCGTACAACAGCAGGTCCAACTGTTGAAGCTAAAGGGTTATGTATGATGGAAGTTTATTATGATGAAGATGCATTTAAATAAGTAACGAAGCTAATAGTCGAATAAAAAGGAAATGGACACAGAAAAAGAGGAATTGTATGATTAAAGAACCCACCGAGGAGTTTGCTATAAAGAAGCGAATAAGGTAAGGGTTCTTATTTTTTAGTTATAGTGCGTCTAAAAATTAACTTGTATAACAGAGGTACTGAAATCTACATAAAGAGAAAAGAGGATTGGAATATGTTATTTAGTAAATGGAGATTGCGGTTGGAGGATAAGAGAATCTGGCGCGTTTTTGGTCGAAGTATGGCCCTTTCGCTGATTCTATCTGTATTTATGATTTTCTTAGATACAAGTGCGCTTCCTCTGCTTGAGGAATTACCAGACTGGATGTTGACAGATGTAACGACGGCCAGACAAGTACTGAGTACCTTGGCCGGTACGCTATTTACCACTACTACTTTTGTATTCTCTGCCATACTAACGATTGTAACGTTATATACTTCAAATTTCAGCCCACGTGCTGTAGAAGACTTTTTATTGAATACCACATCCATGCGTACACTTGGTATTTTTCTGGGTGGATTTATCTATTCTTTGACATCACTGGTTTTCATGGATGGAAGTTTATATGATGATCGGGTCTTTTCGGTTGTTATTGCATGGGGTTACGCTGTGGGAAGTGCACTTTATTTTACGAAGTTTGTATATCAAGTCTCGAATTATATTCAAGCAGATAAACTGGTTAGTAGAATGTATAACGAAACAAGAACACAGTATGACGAAACAATTGGATACTTTAGAGAGCATACTAGAATTGAAAGATTACCTGAAATCGCTACCACCTATCAATATGATATGAAGACAAATGCAGAGGCCTATATTGGATCTATCAAATTTGATGAATTAAAAGATTTATGTGAAGAGTACGAGGCTATCTGTAGAATTAGTATTAAAGTGGGGGATTTTGTTTCCCGCAAGGAGCCGGTGGCAACGATTTATACGAACAAAAAAGTTGCCGAAGTAAATGAACTGGAAGAATCATTCAATAAAACATTTTCCTTTGAAGCAGAGCGTTCTACTTCATTTGACTCTGGATATTCTAGAAATAAATTGAATGAGATTGCTCTGAAAGCAATGTCTCCAGGGATTAATGATCCTAATACGGCAATCCATGCAGTTCACTATAAATCACTGTTAGAAGCAAAATTTGCAGCCCTCAGAGGAAGGTACGTCGTGGTCGGAAAATCAAGAGAAGAACTGGAAAATGAGCCGGATTTTTCGAAATTAACAGGTGTTTTGCTATACGATTTTAATGACTTCTTCAGACATTTACATGTAGGTTACCGACAACTGGTTCATTATATGAAAGAAGATATTTCAGCTATGGAATCTGTTTTTGATGCACTAGTTCTGATTGCCCACTCAGCACATCAAGACAAAATTGGAATAGTTAAAGAATATAGTCGTTATGTTTATGAATCAGTAATCGATAACTTTCCACAGCAACTTGATCGTGAGTTGATTGAAAAACGGTATAATCAGATCATTTCTATCGAAGTAGATGATCGAATCACCGCTGAAGAAGAAGAGGAAGCACGTGCAGAGGAGGACAGTCATTGAAAATCCCCTTTAACGTTAATGGATTAATGGTAGATGCAGAGTATAACAAAAAAGAAGTGAATGAGATTTTTATTCCTTTATTAAAGCAATTGGCTTTACTGAGAACAGATAAAGATTCTCGTGTAGTTGCATATTTAGCTGCGCCGCCAGGGGCTGGTAAAACAACACTCAGCCAGTTACTAGAGCTTTTGTATAAAGAGCAGAAACTTCCTTATTCTTTCCAGTCAATTTCAATCGATGGGTTTCATTATAAGCGCAAGTATTTAATGAATAACTGGATTGAAGTGAGTGGAGAAAAGAAGTCACTTAATAGTGTAAAAGGAAGCCCAGAATCATTTGACCTGGAGGCTTTGAAAGAAAGAATCAGACTGCTGACTGAAGGTAATGTAACAAAATGGCCAATGTATGACCGTAAGTTACATGATGTAAGTGAAGAAACTATAGTAGTGGATGCTGAGATCGTTTTGATCGAAGGAAATTATCTATTATTGGATGAACCCGGTTGGAAGGAATTAAAGAATATAGCTGATTTAACAGTATTTATAGAAGCAAAAGAAAAAAGTTTAAAATCGAGACTGATAGAACGTAAAATGTTGGGCGGATTGTCACTAACTGAAGCCGAATCTTTTTACGAGCAAAGCGATCAGCGAAATGTAATAAGAGTGCTGGAACATTCCAGCAAAGCGGATATTCAATTGGTGCTAACAGAAAAAAGAGAGCTTAAAAAGAGATGAAAAAGTAAGACTATACTGATTATTTAGGTAAATCGTATAAAATAAGTGGATGCTTAATAATCTGCTTATTCGCTATAAACTGTTATCATTAAGGTACTATATATTTGTTTGAAAAGGAGGCTTAAGTATGAAAGAGTGGTTCAATCAATATGCAGAAGCTTACCCATTAATTACAAATATATCCATTTTTATCATTGTTATCATTTTACTACTGATGATTAGAAGATTTGCTTTAAATCGTTTATATAAACAGTTCAACGAGTCAGACAATTGGTATGTTACTCGAAAAATAGCGAAGTGGATGACTAATTTTATTTTAGCCCTTACCTTTATCTATATATTTGGAAGTGATTTAAGTGGCTTTACGACGGCGATAGGTCTGGCAGGTGCAGGTATAACTTATGCGCTAAGAGAAGTAATCGTTAGTTTTGCCGGGTGGTTCGCTATTATGTTTGGAGACTTCTTTAAGACGGGTGACCGGGTCTTGCTGGGAGGATCAAAGGGAGACGTGGTCGATATTGGACTGTTGCGTACAACCTTGATGGAAATGGGGGAGTGGGTAGAGGGTGACCAGTATACTGGTCGTATTGTTCGAGTGGCAAACAGTTATATCTTTACTTCACCGGTCTATAACTATACCGCAGACTTTAAGTTTCTGTGGGATGAAATTCATATTCCACTGCATTTCGATTCAGATATAAAATTGGCTAGGAAACTGGTTTTACAAATTGCAGAAGAGCAAATCGGTACGTACAACATGCAAGCTGAAGAAGACTGGGATAATATGAAACGTCGTTACCGAATAGAGAATGCTTCTTTGAAACCACAAGTTTTTATCTCATTTGATGATAACTGGATAACGCTAAGTTTAAGATATATCGTAGATACCAGAGAAAGACGAGCAGTCAAAGATCGCATATTTATGTCCATCTTAGAACAATTTAATCAACATACAGATGAGATAGAGCTAGCATCTGAAACCTTTGAAATTGTTCGTGATGAAACGAGAGAAGAAAGAGAGCAGAGACTTTAATTATAAGTATGTGCTGAAAAGGTGGAAATTGCTATGAGCATTATACTGATAAAAAGAGGAGCAGATTTTATGTCTGTTCTTCTTTTTTATTAAAGTAAACAATTATCTATAAGACTATACGCATATTTGAAAATCACAAATTCTATTCTAATAGTTCATACTTAAGACTGATTTATTAATCAGTGCATTATTATATACTAATAATGTACAAAAATTGTGTTTTAAATCAGTATAAACCTGAAAGTCAGAAGACTGAATTCAAAATAATTCTAAAAAGGGTGCTTATAGATGAAAATGAATAAAAATCGAAAAAGAACGCCTATGAAGCAAATTAAATCTTTGGTCACCTCTTTGTTTAAAGCCAAAGTAGAAACAAGAAAGAAATGGATGGTATTGGGTATCATTGTTTATATCATCAGTCCAGTTGATTTGGTACCAGATTTTATTCCCGTAATGGGTTATGCGGATGATGTTATTGTTCCAATTCTATTAATTATTGCAGAAAAACTGATGTCTAAAGATAAAGAACCTGCAACAGTCCATATTAGAAAAGACGCTGAAAAAATTAATTGATATTTTTTATAAATAATGCCTAAAGCACTTTCCGTTTTGGAAAGTGTTTTTTTAGATATGTTCTATATAGAGCGAAATTGTGATGATAAAGTTCTAGGAAAATTAGTAATAGGCATTGTTTTTGCAGTTTTCAACTCCGTAACATATATCATTTATATTGAAAAAACTCAATATTAAAAAGACTTATCGAAGCAACTATAATGTGCTTTGATAAGTCTTTTTTAGCGGTCATAAGTTATTAAAGATAATAATTCACTGCATTCTTATAGCGTATGAGTCTAATAAAATGCGCGTCATAATTTGTAGCGGTAACCGTGATCTTACTTCGTACTCAGGAAAATAAGAAAAAGAAGATTTATAACCTACAAAAGTAATTTCAGATAACTTAGCTAAGGAACCTTGAGAGTTTGCAGTAAAGGTAATTGTTCTAACACTATGTTTATTACAATTATTTGCTGCTTCAACGAGTTCAGCTGTTTCGCCATTTAAAGAAATAAAAATCACAATACCGTTCTTATCGATTTTCTTGCTAATGCTTCTTATGATGTTGGGGTCATCATGGAGCTCACAATATTTTCCCATCAATTGAAACTTTATCATCATTTCTTTTGCAATGAATTCAGAAAAACCTCGAGCAAAAATAGTAATTTTATTAGATGCTTTTATATTTTGGATGGCATCTTCAATTGTTCCACTGTCAAGCATTTGAATTGTTTTAGTTAGCTCTTGTTCATTTTTCATTATAGCTTTGCGTATTTTCTGATCTACTTGATCAATAATCGCAAATTTTGGATTGAACTCCTGCTCGTTCTTCAAATGATGTTTAAAAGATGTAAATCCATCGTACCCCATCTTTTTCATAGTTCTCACTATTGTAGAAGTTGACACATTGGCTAACTCACTTAGTTTAACTATAGATGTTTCTGGGATATTGTCGATGTGTTTTTCTAAATATTCTAATAAAAATAGTTCCGAACTGCTGAAATGAATTTGTTCATTACTACTTTTTTGTAAATTGGTGATATTCATTCAGAGACGTGTCTCCTTTCAAAATTGGAAAAATTTCCTGAAATAATCCCCTGATAACAAATAAATTGGAAACCTTTACAAATGTGTTTGTGCCATAATTTAATTATAGGTTAAGTGATTAATAATTGAAAGAAGGGATTGAATGATCTATACATGCACAATGAATCCTGCAATAGATTTATTTGTATCTACAGATAAGTATGATCCATTAGTAGTGAATAGAACCTCTGAAGAAGATATTCAACCTAATGGAAAAGGTGTGAATATATCTTTTATATTGAAAATGCTGGATATTGATAATATTGCTCTTGGTTTTAGTGGAGAATTTACAGGAGCATTTATAGAAGAAGCATTAGAAAAGAAGGGAATAAAAACTCAGTTTGTTCATGTGAAAGGTACTACAAGAATTAATGTGTTTACCCATGTTAAATCTGAAAATACAGAATATAAGTTAGTTAATAGGGGACCTTTAATAAACTCGGAACAAATCAATAAGTTAACGAGTTATATTAGCTATTTAAATGAAGAAGATGTTTTGTTTGTATCTGGTAGTAATCCTAGAGGGGTAACCGATGAAGTTATTTTAGAAATTGCTAGATTATCAAATGAAAATAAGTTTAAATTTGTGCTTGATACAAGTTCCAAAGTAGTATTAGAGAGTTTGAAATATAAACCTTACTGTATTAAACCTAATGATGAAGAATTAGCAAAATGGTTTAATAAATCAACATTATCCAATGAAGAATTAATTTATTATGGAAAAAAATTAGTTGATTCAGGTGCTCAAATGGTTCTACTTTCTTTAGGTGAAAAAGGATGTTTGCTTTTTACTAGTAGTAAAATATTATTTGTTAATGCCCCTAAAGGGAAAGTTGTAAACACAGCTTGCTCAGGAGATACGTTGTTAGGTACTTTTATTGGATTATTAAGAAAAGGAATAGTGATAGAAGAGGCATTAAAGGAAGCAGTAGCTGCTGGAAGTTCAACAGCGTTTTCTCCAGGTTTAACAGACTATACTGACGTAGAAGAACTAAAGAAACAAATGAAAGTTAAAAAAATCAACTTTAGAATAGGAGAATATAAACATGTCTAAGTTTAATATTGTTGCAGCAACTGGTTGTCCGACGGGTATTGCCCATACTTATATGGCACAAGAAGCTTTAGAACAGGCAGCGAATGAAGCTGGTGTACAAATAAAAGTTGAAACTCACGGACAAATAGGTGTTGAAAATGCATTAACGGCTGAAGAAATCAAGAATGCAGATGCAGTTATTATTGCAGCAGACAAAGATGTACATGCGGAACGATTTGAAGGTAAAAAAATTATTGATGTGTCAGTAAGTAGAGGTATCAAAGATGCAGATGCATTAATTCAACAGGCAATTGATGGTAAAGGTAGATTGATGGTTTCGACTAATCGAAATAAGAATAGCGGTACACAAGAATTTAATAGTGAAGAAAGCGAGAAGACAAATATTGGACGATTAATCTATAAACATTTAATGAATGGTGTCTCACATATGTTGCCATTTGTTGTAAGTGGTGGGGTACTCGTGGCCGTTTCCTTTTTATGGGGAATTTATTCAGCAGATCCTACAAACGCTCAATATAATGAGTTTGCAGCAACGTTAAATGAAGTTGGTGGATTGGCAATGGGACTAATGGTACCTATATTATCTGCTTATATTGCCCAAAGTATTGCTCAAAGGCCTGGCTTAGTGGTTGGGTTTGTTGGTGGTCTGGTTGCTAGTAATGGTGGTACAGGCTTTTTAGGAGGAATTATATCAGGGTTTATTGCAGGATACGTTATTGTCCTCCTAAGTAAAATGTTAAAAGGTTTACCGATAGCTCTAGACGGCTTAAAAGCAATTTTCTTATATCCAGTTTTAGGCGTATTCATTACAGGATTGCTAATGGTAGGACTTTCTCAACCAATGGAAACAATAAACATTGCAATGATGGATTTCTTAGCGAGTTTTCAAGATTCCAATCCAGTTATACTAGGTTTAATCGTCGGATCCATGAGCGCATTTGATATGGGCGGACCAATCAACAAAGCAGCCTATGTTACTGGGACTGCCTTGCTAGCTCAAGGAAATTCTTACTTTATGGCAGGCGTTTCAGCAGCCTGTATAGCTCCACCATTAATTACAGGTTTTTCAGTTTTATTCTTTGGTAAATATTATGGAAAAGAAGAACGTAATTCTGGATTTGTAAACTTCATCTTGGGATCAACTCATATAACAGAAGGGGCAATCCCGTTTGCAGCTAAAGATCCATTACGTGTAATTCCTACATTGATGATGGGATCATCAATAGCTGCAATATTAACCTATTTATTTAAAGTACAGGTGCCTGCCCCACATGGGGGATTTTTAGTTCTTCCCGTAGTTACCAACGGGCTATTATGGGTAATTGCAATATTGACTGGATCTATTATAGGAGGATTTGCCTTAGGAATGATCCGTAAGCACAGTGCTGGGGTATTAGAAAAATAGGCAGAAAAAGTAATGATTAGAAAGGAATTATGATGGGAATAGATATTCGAAAATCAATTATTATAGATGTATCTGCACTAACACAACAAGAAGTATTTGATCTGATTTCAAAAGAAGCAGTAAGTAATGGATATGCCGATAATACTGCCTTGTTATTGAAAGCTCTAAATGAGCGTGAAGCAGAAGGTACAACCGGCATGATGGATGGTTTTGCTATACCTCATGCCAAAAGCAAAACAATAAAGGAACCAGCTATGGTTATATTTAAGCTAACGGATGGTGTTGAGTGGAATTCAATGGATGGAAAGAAAATAGATTTTGTAATTTCACTGATGATACCCGAAAAAGAGAAAGGGACTACACACTTACAATTACTTTCGAAAGTAGCGAGACTTTTAATGAAAAATGATGTAAAACAACTATTAAAAAATGCAAACTCGGCTTCAGAAATAGACTCTATATTCACAAGATATATTACTAAATAGAATGAAAAGGGGCATAAAAATGGTAAGTTTAACAACAAAAAAAAGGGAAGCTTTAAAACGATTATCAAATGAAAATGGAGTTATCGGTGCGTTAGCTATAGATCAACGAGGATCCTTAAAAAAAATGATAGCAGATAATAGTGCTAATGAAGTAGGAGAAGAAGGAATTACACGTTTCAAAGAATTAGTCTCTGAAGAGCTGACTCCTTTTGCAACTTCTATTCTTCTAGATCCAGAATACGGGTTACCTGCGGCAAAAGTACGTGATGCAGAAGCTGGATTAATATTGGCATATGAGAAAACCGGGTACGATGCAACTGAGCCGGGTCGCCTCCCTGACTTACTATCAGGCTGGTCTGTTAAAAGATTGAAAGAAGCTGGAGCTGATGCGATCAAATTCTTGTTATATTATGATATAGATGAAGAGAAAAAAATAAATGAATATAAGCATATTTTCATAGAACGAATTGGGTCAGAATGTGTTGCTGAGGATATTCCTTTCTTCTTAGAAATTGTTTCATATGATGCAGAAAATGAGGATGTTAAAGGGAAAGCATATGCTAAAGTTAAGCCACATAAGGTAATAGAAGCAATGAAAGAATTTTCTCATAGCAATTATAACGTAGATGTACTGAAAGTCGAAGTGCCAGTTAATATGGATTTTGTAGAGGGCTTTGCTAAAGAGCAAACAGTTTATAGTAAAGAACAAGCAGCTGCATACTTTAAAAAGCAAAGTCAAGCGACAGACTTGCCATTTATTTTTCTAAGTGCTGGCGTCAGTGCAGAATTATTTCAAGAGACATTACAGTTTGCTAAAGATTCAGGGTCATCTTTCAATGGTGTTTTGTGTGGAAGAGCAACATGGAAAGCCGGAGTGATTCCATTTGCTAGTCAGGGAGAACAAGTAAGTCGTGACTGGTTACAAAAAACCGGAAAGAACAATATTGAAAAGTTAAATGTCGTACTAAAGAATACAGCTGCATCTTGGGAAGATAAAGTAACGAAATGATAAGTAGAAAAAATGCTAATATATTAATTTAATCTATTCTATTCAGTTCAAAGATAAGTAAGAACCTCTTTTATTACAGCTAGGATTACTCCTTAGTTGTATATAAAAGGGGGTTCTTTTATGATAAATGAAATTTTCGCATCTTTACTACTTTAACTAAATGAAATTAATATTATTTATATTAAATAACTAAAAAAGTTGACTTATCTAGTCATTCGAGGTATTATGTTAAATGGTATTGTTTGCCACCATGATAAGCCCCGGAAACTTGTTATGTCACAAACAAAACGAAGCTCTGATCAAGAAAGTTCTGGACTATTCACAAGACTATTACATTAGAGCAAGAATGAAAACACAATAACTGAAATCGAAAATGATATTTTATGGAGGTCAAGATCGTGCGTACAACTTTTATGGCGAATGAAAGCAACATCGAGCGCAAATGGTATGTAGTTGATGCTACAGATATCCCATTAGGACGTCTTTCAGCAGTAGTTGCTTCTATTCTTCGCGGAAAAAACAAACCTACGTATACACCACACGTCGACACTGGCGATAACGTAATCGTAGTTAATGCTGAAAAAATCAAATTAACAGGTAACAAAGCTAGTGACAAGATTTATTCTCGTCACTCAGGATTCCCAGGTGGATTGAAACAGGTTTCTGCTGGTACTCTTCGTGCTGAAAAACCTGAAAGATTAATTGAATTATCTATCAAAGGAATGCTTCCACATAACTCTTTAGGAAGTACTCAATTCAGAAAATTACACGTATATGCTGGACCTGAGCACAAAAACCAAGCTCAACAACCAGAAACATTAGACATCACGAACTTAATTTAAGGAGGTACATTCATTGGCTCAAGTACAATATTTCGGAACTGGTCGTCGTAAAAATTCTACAGCTCGCGTAATCATGACTCCAGGATCTGGTAACATCACATTTAACGGTAAAGACATTACTGAATATTTAAACTTTGAACACTTGCATCTAATCGTAAGACAACCTCTTGCTATTACAGATACAGTGGACAGCTATGACATTAGAATTAATGTTCAAGGTGGAGGATACGCTGGACAAGCTGGTGCTGCTCGTCACGGGATTGCTCGTGCACTATTAACAGTAGACCCAGATTTCCGCGGACCACTTAAAGCTGCTGGTTTATTAACTCGTGACCCTCGTATGGTTGAACGTAAAAAACCAGGTCGCAAAAAAGCGCGTAAATCACCACAATTCTCAAAACGTTAATATTTATCTTGGAGAACCTCATTCGTTGGGGTTCTTTTTTTACCTCAAATAAATTTGATATATCCATTTGTGTGACAGTAGTTATAAAAAAAGCTAAGTATTCTCTTAATATAATTTCAAAAAGATCTTTTTTGAATTTTTTTCAGAATATGTCGGGAAATTTATAAAATATTTCTAAGGAATCTTGTATTATCAGTAGTGGGAGTTAACGCTGTAGGTATCGTTATTTGTGGTAGATTAATTGATTTGAATAAGTAGAAAAGATATACCCAGCAAGAAAACAATTAAATATAGTTGTGAAGTTGTAATCTATATCCAATAAAAATATTTAAAAATTAGGGTTTTCTCTTCGAATTATGCAACGTAAATATGATATAGTAAGAACCTATTTAGGTATAATGGAGGAGAAACATGCTTTTACGATTAAAAAATGGATTGAAAAATTTTAAAGAAGTAACGTATAAAAAACATGAGCAGCTGTATCATGATTTAGAACAGGTTCAAAATCCACACACACTATTTATTGCGTGCTCTGACTCGCGAGTTAATCCCGAGAGATTAATAGGCAGCAATCCAGGAGAAATATTTACGATTCGCAATATTGCGAATACGGTCCCTGCATATGAAGTCAGCCATAATGACTTTACAACGGTATCTGCTATTGAATTTGCGATAGAAGTCCTTAAAGTAAGAGAAGTTATTATCTGCGGACATTCAAATTGTGGAGGGTGTGCTGCGGCACTTGAAGGACAGGAGAAACTGGACCAACTCCCTTATACACAACAATACTTGAAGCCACTGGAAAGTATAAAAGTGAAAGTTGAACATAGTCACCATCATAAAGATGCAGAATCCAAGGTTAGACTGATGGAGCAGTTGAATGTGATTACTCAACTCAATAATTTGAAAAGTTACCCTCAGATCCAGCAGTTGATTGCAAAAGGAGAACTTGAAGTAGAAGGCTGGCATTATGATATCAAATCAGGTGATGTGTTCGTCTATGATGAAACAACTCGTTCATTCTGCAAATCTGATGAGTACCAGAACATACATCAGTAAGAACGATTATGATTAAAGTAAAAAGAAATAAAAGTTTGAAGTTCCTGACTATTTTTGAAAAATATAGCAGTGTTCTCCAAACTTTCTGCTTAAGGATGTTCTTTTTTTACTCAATCATATAGATTTTAAGTGCTGAATTATGAATTCCAAGACTAAATAGCGATAACAAAATAGATATGTTATACTTTACCTAATTGAATAGAAACATTTGGGGTGCTTTATGCTGAGATTATACCCATGGAACCTGATACAGTTAGAACTGGCGCAGGGAAATGTAGTTGTAAACGAATGGACTCAATTTTTATTTTGATAGTCTTTTTCTGTTTGTCTCAGACTGTACTCCTTTTGCTTTTCGCAGAAAGGAGTTTTTTTGCGTGGAAAAAAATCGAATCCACAAACTAACATTGTTATCTCTGATGATTGCACTGGATGTAGTCTTGTCGCCATTGTTACGAATTGAGGGAATGGCACCGATGTCTAGTGTAATGAATATCATTGCGGGTGTTTTATTAGGCCCGGTGTATGGAACTTTGATGGCTTTTGTATGTGGAATAATCCGCATGTTGCTGATGGGGATTCCTCCGCTTGCTTTGACTGGAGCGGTCTTTGGAGCCTTTTTTGCCGGATTATTTTATAGACTGGGTGGGCAAATTTTCTGGTCAATGATTGGAGAAATTATTGGGACCGGGATAATAGGTTCCTTATTGTCTTATCCGGTAATGGTCTGGTTTACTGGCAGCCAACAGGAGCTATACTGGTTTATCTATACACCTAGATTTATTGGTGCAACATTGATCGGTTCAGTTATTGCATTCTTAGTATTAGTCAAATTAAAAGAAACATCCATTTTCAAAAAATCTCAGCGTTTATTTTGGGAGGAGTACTAAATGAAGATGAATATTGATTTTTCAAAAATTTTCCCTTTAGAAAATGCACCACTGGTCCAATGTATTACCAATGAGATCACTTGTGAATCAATGGCAAATGCCTTGTTGTATATTGGTGCAAAGCCGATAATGGCAGATGATCCTAGGGAATTCTCACAACTTTTTGAGAAAACCAGTGCATTATTACTGAATTTAGGTCATTTATCTGAACAACGTCAAGAAAGCCTGCTAGCAGCCAGTAGTTACGCTACTAGAACAAGGAAACCCACTGTAGTGGACCTAGTTGGTTATGGGGTTAGTGATATACGAAACCAAATAGGTGTTTCCTTAGTAGAAACGCATCCTACCGTAGTCAAAGGGAACATTTCTGAATTACGCCATTTTTGTGGTTTGCCTAGTCAAGGACGTGGAGTCGATAGTAGTATGTGGGACCAAGGAGAAGACAATTTAAATGAATTGATTGATGCTCTGCAGGAAATTGGAGGCATTTATCCAGCGACAACATTTTTAGCTACCGGACAGAAAGACTTGGTTGTTAACCAGAAACAGGTAATAGTATTGAATAATGGGGTAGATGAATTAGATCGCTTCACAGGAACCGGAGATATTGTGGGAGCGATTATAGCTGCTCTGTTAGGTGAAGGTCATGGTTCTACTGAAGCGATAGCCGGGGCAGTTAGTTATTTCAATATTTGTGGAGAAAAGGCGAAGCAGTTAAGTTTTGGGCTTGCAGATTTTCGTCAGCAGACATTAAATCAGTTGTCTTTACAGATGTCAGAAAAATGGTATGAGCAGGTGAAAGGATGGGAAAAATGAAAGAATTGACACTTTATTTGGTCACAGGCAGATATGATTTTAGTGACGAAGAATTTTTAAACATTATTGAAACAGCTTGTCAAAATGGCGTAACGATGGTGCAACTGCGGGAAAAAGCTATTACGACAAATCGATTTTATGAGTTAGCGGTAGCAGTCAAACAAATCACGGACCTTTATGATATTCCTTTGATTATTAATGATCGAGTCGATATTTGTCTGGCAGTTAATGCGGCCGGAGTACACATTGGGGACGATGAAATGCCAGTAAAAGTAGTCCGTTCATTAATTGGTGGTGAAAAGTTACTAGGTGTTTCTACTAAATCGATCGAGCGAGGAAAAAAAGCAGAAAAAGATGGGGCAGATTACTTAGGAGTAGGCGCAATCTTTCCAACTGAAACAAAAAGAGATCCGCAGCGCACAACGATAGAGACATTGAATACAATCGCAGAAGCAGTGAATATTCCAATTGTTGCAATCGGTGGAATCAATGAAAGCAATATTGAAAACTTTACTAATACAGCTATTTCAGGGATTGCAGTTGTGAGTGAACTGATGCTGGCAGAACAGGTTTCTCAAAAAGTTCAGAAATTAAAACAAGCTGTTGAACAAATATTGGAGGGAAGACAATGATTAATAGTACACCTCAAGTTGTAACCATTGCAGGGTCTGATTCTGGTGGTGGCGCCGGAATTCAAGCTGATTTAAAAACTTTTCAAGCACGTCAGGCATTTGGAATGAGCATTATCATTGCATTAACGGCGCAGAATACTTATGGGGTCCAATCTAGTCTGCCCATTCCCAGTGATTTTATTGATAGCCAGTTCCATTCATTGGCTGAAGATTTTTCGATTAAAGCATCCAAAACCGGTATGCTGGCAGATACGGAACATGTACTAACTGTCGTTGAGAACTTTAAAAAAGTAGATTTCGGACCACTAATCGTTGACCCGGTTATGGTAGCTAAAGGTGGACATCAGCTATTAGAATACGATGCAGTTCAAACAATTAAAGAACAGCTTTTACCACTAGCGACTGTTGTAACACCGAATCTGCCCGAAGCAGAAATGTTGCTAGGAAAAAGTATTACAACAGATCATGATATGATTGAAGCAGCAAAAAGCTTGCAGGCTTTAGGGACTAGAAACATTATCATTAAAGGCGGGCATAGCCAAAACACAGAAGCTTCTGACTTTGTTTTACTGGAAAATGGAGAAAGTTTCTGGATGAGCGCACCACGAATCAAAACAGCCAGTACACACGGGACGGGCGATACCTTTTCAGCTTGCATAGCAGCTGAGCTGGCTAAAGGAACTCAGTTGAAAAAAGCTATCATAACAGGAAAAGAATTTATTCAAGCAGCAATCAGTCAAGAGATCTTCGTAGGCCATGGTCACGGACCGACCAATCATTGGGCGCAGATACAAAATAGTGTAACGATACATGAACGATAGGACAAACGAATGAGACAATCAAATTTTCAGGAGGATATAATGTCATTTACAGCAAAAGCACGACAAGCAGCTGCCGCTTCATGGCAAGGCAGTTTTTCTCATCCGTTCATTACGGAACTACAATCAGGTACATTAAAAGAGGATGTTTTTCGCTATTACTTAGTGCAGGATCATTATTATCTACACCATTTTAATAAGCTTTATACCTTGATTGCGCAGCAGACCAATGATCAAGCATTGAGAGCTTTACTTTTAGAGAATGCTCAAAATTTAGCTTTAGGAGAAATCGCTATTCGAGAAAATTTTTTCGAAGAATTGGGTATTACGGAGGAGGAAATAGCGGAAACACCTATTGCTCCGACAGCTTACCATTATGTTTCCCATATGTATCGACAATTAATTGAAGGTACACCAAATACGGCAGCGGTTAGCTTGCTGCCTTGCTCATGGTTATATCAGGAAATAGGAAATACTTTAATTGCTAAACAGTCACCTGTTCCGATTTATCAACGTTGGATTGAAACGTATGCTGGGTTGGAAGCTTTAGAACACATACAACAAGAACGAAAGATTTTAGACCGTTTATATGATGAAAGTTCTGAACTAGAACAACAACAGATGCTGGAAGCTTTTGTTATCAGTAGTGAAATGGAATATGCCTTTTGGGAAATGGCCTACCGGAAAGAAAAGTGGCAGAAAGATGCTGAGATACATTAAAATTAATTGTTAAGAGTAAGAGAAAACTTGAAACTAAAAATATTAACCTGAATAATTCATAGCTCTGTAATTAAGCCTGTTTTCTTGAACAGATTATTTGTTTTTGAAAAAATTAGCGACTTTTTCATTAAACAATGT
>NZ_FOSJ01000116.1 GCF_900114235.1 Marinilactibacillus piezotolerans
TATCGTTCGAACGTGATAATGTCCTAAGTAGGTCGAAGCATAAAATGTCCCAAAATGATAAAATAAAATCATGAAAAGGATAATACTAACGATGAATGAAGATAAGAAATATAAAGTAATAAAAGCTGTGGCAGAAAAAAGAAAGGAAAAAAAGAGAGCTTGTGTTGAACTTGGGCTCTCGATGAGGCAAGTTAACAGATTGATTCAAGACTATCAAGAAGGAGGAAAAGCTGTTTTTTCACACGGCAACAGAGGAAAAGCAGCTAGGCACGCCGTGCCAGAGGAAACAAAAAGACAAGTGATCGAGCTCTATCAAAGTTTTAAGATAAAGCCTAACGTGAAGCATTTTACTGAAATTTTGAAGGAGGATCATGCTATCTGTTACACCGATACGACCATTCGTCATATTTTATATCAAGCTGATATTCTATCACCTAAGGCTCAAAGAAAAACACGTAAGAAAATAAATGCTCGAATCAAAGCTAAATCAATGAAAGGTAAAAAAGAGTCTTATACCCCACTGGTTCCAAGAGCCGAAGATCAAATGGAGTTACCCGAAAAAAGTCACCCTAGCCGTCCTAGAAAGAAATATCAGGGGGAGCTTATTCAAATGGATGCCAGCTCCTATAACTGGTTTGGTAAAGAGGTGACACATCTCCATTTAGCTATTGATGACGCTTCTGGTAATATCGTCGGGGCTTATTTCGATATGCAAGAAACACTCAATGGCTATTATCATGTGCTCAATCAGATCCTAACGAAACAAGGCATCCCTTTAGCTTTTTTAACAGATAAACGAACGGTTTTCGAATACACATCAAAAGCCATGAAAGCGGTCGAAGAAGATACCTTTACCCAGTTTGGTTTTGCCTGTCATCAACTCGGTATTGAGATTAAAACCTCCTCTATTCCACAAGCTAAAGGCCGCGTAGAGCGCTTAAACGGGACTGTTCAATCACGACTTCCTGTAGATTTAGACTTAGCTGGAATACAATCTATGGAGGAAGCCAATCACTTTTTAACGAAATGGATTAGGACTTTCAATAAGAAGTTTGGCAATAAAACGAAGGAATCCATCTATGAAAACGCACCAACTAAATCAGAAATCAATTTATTATTAGCACGAGTAGCGAATAGAAAAGTGGATAGTGGGCATCATATTCGGTATCAAAACAACTACTACCTGCCTACGGAAGGCAGTGAAGAGCACTACTTCACGCGAAGATCAAAGGTGTTGGTTATCGAAGCGTTTAACGGAGATATCTATGTAAATATAGCTGAAAAAATATACACAACAAGGAGACTGAAAGAACATGACTACTACTCACAAGAGTTTGATCCGATTCCAGAGCAAAAAAAAGAAAGACGCCAGTATATTCCCCCACAATCTCACCCGTGGAAACTAGAATCTTTCAAAAGATATCTTCGCAGTGTCGGAAAAACACTCGAAGAGTACGAAGCTGAACAAACAGCTTAGGACTAATTTTAACAAATTCGGTCACATTAATGCAAGCTTTTGCGAAGTAAAAGCTTGCATTAATGTGAGCCTTGGTTTTAGGACATTTTAACTTTCGCTTGACA
>NZ_FOSJ01000050.1 GCF_900114235.1 Marinilactibacillus piezotolerans
TTAGGCTTTATCTTAAAACTTTGATAGAGCTCGATCACTTGTCTTTTTGTTTCCTCTGGCACGGCGTGCCTAGCTGCTTTTCCTCTGTTGCCGTGTGAAAAAACAGCTTTTCCTCCTTCTTGATAGTCTTGAATCAATCTGTTAACTTGCCTCATCGAGAGCCCAAGTTCAACACAAGCTCTCTTTTTTTCCTTTCTTTTTTCTGCCACAGCTTTTATTACTTTATATTTCTTATCTTCATTCATCGTTAGTATTATCCTTTTCATGATTTTATTTTATCATTTTGGGACATTTTATGCTTCGACCTACTTAGGACATTATCACGTTCGAACGATATTTAAAAGACTTTTTCTTATCGAAAGTTGACTAATGATTTTTAATAAATTATACTGAAATTCATATATAATGCAAATAAGCGATGAATGGGCATAGTAGTTTATCTGTCACTGTCTTAGAAAGCGAATGGTTGCTGGAAATTCGCACATACAGATCAAATGAAGTACACCTTGGAGCTTTCCTCTACAGGCGCTACCCAGCGTTATGGGAATAAGTGAAAATGGTCTGTTTCGTCCATTTTAATCAGGGTGGTACCACGGCGCTGTTCGTCCCGGTAAAAAGTTTATACTTTTTATGGGGTTTTTTTTATGTTCAAATATTGATTTTTATTGAAAGGATGGTGATAGTATTGGATGAACCTGAATATACTCTGCATTTCGGTGTATATGGTGTAGTAATTGAACAAGGGCATATTTTATGTATTCATAAAAATTCAGGACCGTATAAAAATCGGTATGATCTTCCCGGTGGAAGCCAGGAACCTGGAGAAGGTCTGACTGAAACGCTAGTCAGAGAAGTGTACGAGGAAACAGGACAGAAAGTCAAAAAATATAGCCATCCTAGAATCTATGATACTTTTATAAAACCTCATACAAAATCAGTAACGACTCACCATGTTTTCGCATTATATACAGTTTCACTGCACGAAGAAGTCAGTGATCTTCCTTTATATGTAGCCGATGGTTTAAATGATTCAGACGGAGTTACATGGGTCAAGATAAGTGAATTGAATGAACTAAATGCTTCCCCGCTTATTTTAAAAGTTCTAGATGAGCAGAGTAATAAAGAGACTACTATAGATAAAAGCCGCTATGAACACTGGACAGTCATATATAAAAAATTAAATAATAATCAAAATCAAAGGAGATGAACCATGAATATACTAGATGAATTAGAATGGCGCGGAGCCATTAATCAACAGACAGATGAAGAGGGTTTAAGAGAATTGACAGAGGAAAAAAGTGTCGCTTTATACTGTGGTATCGATCCTTCCGGAGATAGTATGCATGTAGGACACCTAATTCCTTTTATGATTTTAAAAAGATTTCAGTTGGCCGGGCATAAACCCGTCATTGTAATTGGGGGAGGAACAGGATCTATCGGCGATCCAAGCGGACGAAACTCTGAACGAGTACTCCAGACGATGGACAAAATTGTTTCAAACGCTGAAAAATTAAGTGGACAAATGCGTAGTTTATTTGAAGCTGGTTCTGAACATTCTGGAATCAAACTGGTCAACAATTATGACTGGTTAAGTAATCTGAGCTTTCTTGACTTTTTAAGAGACTACGGAAAAGAATTCAATATCAACACGATGTTAGCAAAAGATGTCGTTGCTAACCGCATGGACACCGGAATCTCTTTTACAGAATTCAGTTACCAGATCATTCAGTCTGTCGACTTTTTACATTTGTTCCAGAATGAAGATGTTCAGCTTCAAATCGGTGGATCCGATCAATGGGGTAACATCACAGCTGGTCTTGACTTGATACGTAAAAAAGAAGGTTCTGAAGCAAAAGCATTTGGTTTGACGATTCCTTTACTATTAAAAGCAGATGGAACAAAATTCGGTAAATCAGCAGATGGTGCAATATGGCTAGATCCTGAAAAAACAACTCCTTATGAGTTCTACCAGTTCTGGTTTAATCAAGATGATCGTGATGTCATAAAATACCTTAAATACTTTACTTTCTTATCAAAAGAAGAAATTGATGTTTTAGCAGAACAAGTAGAAACTGAGCCGCACAAACGCGCTGCTCAAAAGGCGCTAGCTGAAGAGATGACTCGTTTTGTACATGGACAAGCTGCATTGGATGAAGCCATTCAGATTTCTAAAGCTTTATTTTCTGGTGAGATTCAAGACCTTACAGCTGAACAGATTGCAGCAACATTCAAAGATGTTCCTTCTTCAGAAGCTACTAAAGGGAACCATAATTTAGTTGAATTTTTGGTAGACGTAACTAATATTGAGCCTTCTCGACGCCAAGCTCGAGAAGATATTAAAAACGGTGCGATCTTAATCAAAGGTGAACGTATTAAAGATGTTGACTATGTATTATCAGAAAAAGACAGTTTTGAAAATCAATTTGTAATTGTTCGTCGAGGAAAGAAAAAATACTTCTTAGTGAACTTAATAGACTAAAATGAAAGCACGTTACTCAAAAGTTAATGAGTAACGTGCTTTTAACTATTTAGTTAAAGAACCCTGAGATAGCCTCCCAAATTGAACGAAAGAAATTTCCTATTTTATCAAATAGACCACTGTCTTCAGCTTCTTGAAAAGCATCACCAAATCTTGAACGAATATCACTGGATAATTTTCCTAACTGTTCTTTTACCTGATCAGAATCAATTGCACCAGTTCGCTGGTATGTCTCAAAGAACGACAACAAACGATCTAGTTGTTCTTGAGAAATCACATTTTGCAAGTTGTTATTTTCCAATGCATCGTTAATGATTCGTTCAATATCTTCTCTTGTTGCCAGTTCTCCTTGTTGTTCTTTCAGCTCTGCTAGCTGTTGTTTGATTTCGACAATCGCCTGATCAAACCTAGAAGTGTCAAATTCTGAATCTCCACTATTTTCCTGTGCAATCTGGTTAGTCGTCTCTAATTCTTCTTGAGCTGCTTCCATACGGTCCTGATCCAGCTCTTCGCCATTTACATCAAAAGCTTTATAGATGCCCGTCAGTGCACTTTCTCCTGTTACGGGACGAATACTAGCGACCATGATCGTTACATCTTCAACACCAGCTGTAATAGCAGCATTAGCATATTGTTCCTGAGTAATCTCTGTAATATCATCCGGCGTTTCAATCAATACATTGACGCCTTCTCCTTCGTCTTCACGTTGTACCAGTACAGACGAAATCATACTTGCTGTATTTCCAGAGCCTGTACCCAGATACGTCTGTAAATCTTCTCCAGTCACCTCTACACTAGCCACATTTTCTATACTATCAATTCCAAGAATATCTGCAGTATCCTGGATTTGAGTTTCATCCAGACCACCACCATACACATAAGTAGGTAATCCCCATGCTTCATCCACGACACTCGTATCTATACCTTCGGCAGCTTCTGCTTTTTCATTTCCAAACAGTGCTATCGATGCCATTGTTGTCATAATTGTTAAAGTTTTAATGAATTTGGTTGTTAATTGTTTCATAATTATACTTCCTTTCAAATAACTATTTTTAATTCTACTGAATCTATTCGTATTATAGCATTCTATATTATCTTTGCACTTATTAGATGAAATCTAAACTGATTCTTAAATTTTGAGATTATCGTATCAGCGTTTTGCTTATTGTGGATGTTTGATTGTATAATCCCTTTTGCTCTTTCATATTCATTTCCTTTTCATAGGTTAAAGCCAAATATTTTTATTCCTCTGTTGTCAAATCAAATGCAACGTTTTACTATTCATAAGACATAACCTATTAGATGGTTAGTTGAAGGGTTTCCCCCATGGGGGGAAATTCACTTTTCGATTCTCTTATGACTCAAGTCTTTATTTCATTAATGATATATTGTCCTGATAGGCTTCTTGAGCGGATACTAAGCCGAGTATGGATCGTACACGCTTATTAATTTTATCAGCCGCTTCTGATATATAGTCAGAAGTAAAATGATGTAGCGATTCGCCTTTTGGTATAAACTCTCTTAACAATTTATTGAAATTTTCGTTGGATCCCCGCTCCCAGGAAGCGTAGGCATGACAGAAGTAAATAGATAAGTGCTCGTTCTCAAGTTCAGATACTTTCGCAAACTCCGATCCATTATCAAATGTAATGGTTTTAAACTGATGAGGACTGTTTCCTACAAGTGTTTGAAAAGCTGATAATACTGTTTCGCTTTTATAATCCTTGATTTTCATCGCTATAGCGAAACGTGTTTTTCGTTCGACTAACGTAATAGCAGCCGGCTCTTCTTTACGGCGTTTTCCCTTTACTAAGTCAGCTTCCCAATGGCCGAATTCTAAGCGGTCTAACACATCTGATGCACGGTCAGAAATGCTAGTACCCAGAACTTTCCTATTTCGTCCTTTTGGACGACTATGCTTGTTTTTTCTTGGTTTTAAACGGTACATCATAGGTAAATCATGTGGTTTGATACACAACTCATTTTTACGAATATAGCGATAGACTGTTTTAAAACAAGGCACTGTTTCTTTAGGGTTCTTTAAAGCATAGGACATCACAAATGTTTTAATATTGTGTGTACGCTCTTTTCCTTTGAAGACACCTTTATGGTGAGCTTTCTTTAATTTATACCAAAAGCGTCCAGAATAAGCTCGCATGCCTTTTGATTGACTGCGTTGTCTATTTTTTAAATAAGTGACTTCACCAAAGTCAGCTATATACTTCTCGACTTTTTTTCCTTGAACAATTTGGACTACGGTACCCCGTTTGATTTCACGTGAAATAGTTGATTTGTTTCGGCTAAGTAACCGAGCAATCTCAGCTTGCTTTTTGTCTTCTTTTAGCCATTGTTCAATCAGTTCACGTTCTTTGAATTTCAAATGCCCTTTAGAATTCTTTGTGTTAAAATGAGTGTGTGACATGAAGATTCTCTCCTTATACTATGTTGTGGTGACTTAAGTATAACGAATCTTCATGTCTTTTTTTAGTGTTGCGTTTCATTTTACAACACACCAAATATTTTTATTTTTCTTCATCATACAAAATACAAAAAAACTTTCTCGAACTATTATCCTAGCTCGAGAAAGCTTTAAAATTCAAATTATAATTCGTTTAACGCTTCTTCAATTTCTTTATCACCCGTTGTTACGTCAAATGACTGTAAGTAAGTGTGGTCATTTTCTAATACTGCTACAATCAATTGCGCAACATCTTCTCTTGGTATCGTCATTGGATCAGTTGCTTCAGTTAGTGCTCTAGTTAGTGATACCTTTCCGATTGCAGGTTTATTTTCAAGCATACCCGGACGAACGATTGTATAGTTTAAATCACTATTCATCAAGAATTTATCTGCATAATGTTTAGCAGCAAAGTATGGTTTCATTTCTTCGCTCCAATTTTCTCTTACATCTGCCTGGAAAGCACTAACCATAACAAAACGCTTGATATTCATATCTTCTGCTGCTTCCATTACTTTTACAGCACCGTCAAGATCAATTAACATTGTTTTATCTGTTCCAGTATTTCCACCAGATCCTGCTGTAAAGACGATTACATCAATATCTTTCATGCTTTTTTTTATATCTGTTACTGAACTTTCTAAGTTACCAAGTCTTGCTTCTATACCTTTATCTTCGAACTTAGCCACTTGTTCTTCTTTTCTTACAAAAGCAACTGGTTTGTAGCTTTCTGTTACATTTAATTTTTCTACAAGGTGAGTTCCGATTTGTCCGTTCGCTCCAACAACTAGTACGTTCATTGTTATAACGCTTCCCTTCATTTTCCATTATATGTTTACTCTAACAAAGTTAAGTAAGAATACCAAAGAGTTCGACTTGATATTTTGTTTAGTGAACTTCTATCTGCGCACTAAGAAGAACGATAAGTGTCTCTTATCGTTCTTCTTAGATCAACCTGTTATTCTATTAACTGATAGCTGAGAAGAGCCGGCTTTCCTGTATGAGGGTCTTCTACAATACTTGCTTCTATATCAAAGACCGCTCGTAAAATGTCCGGCTGCATGACTTCTTCTGGTGTACCAGACTTCATGACTTCCCCTTCACGAATTGCAATAAGATGATCTGCAAATCTTGCAGCATGGTTCAAATCGTGCAGTACCATTACAATAGTCCGCTTATATTTCTTGTTGAGTGTCTCTAAAACTTGCAAGACTTCTAGTTGATGTGCCATATCCAGATACGTTGTCGGTTCATCCAAAAGGAGACAATCTGTATCCTGCGCAAGCGCCATTGCAATCCAGACTCTTTGTTTTTGTCCCCCAGATAATGAACTGACTGAACGATCTGCTTGATTGAGTAATTGCGCTTGATCTAATGCCCAATGAATTTTTTCCCAGTCTTTTGTTTGTAGCTGCCCAAATCCTTTTTGATAGGGTGCCCTTCCATATGACACTAATTCTTTCACTGTTATGTCCTCTGGCGTTTGTGGTGCTTGAGTCAATATTGCTATTTCTTGAGCGATTACTTTCGTAGCTTGTTTATGGATTGATTTCCCATCCAGGGTTACACTTCCATTCGCTGGTTTCAGAAGCCGGGCGATAGTTTTTAATAACGTTGATTTGCCACAGCCATTAGGCCCAATGATACATGTAATCTTAGATTCTGGTATTTTTAATGATAGATTATTTAATACTTTTCGCTTTCCATATCCAATTGACATTGCATGTGATTCAATCTTCGTCATATACTCAGCTCCTCTACAGCTCAGTTGAGTTTATTACTGAACACTATTTGTTATGCTTTCTACTACATCATCCATTACTTGTTCACTAGCTATCGGACCGTAATATAACCAAGAAGTTTCTGGTCCAAACTCATAAACCTGCTCATTTTGTACCGCAGGAATGTTTTGCCACAAGCGATCTTCGAACATTTCCGCATTAGGTCCATCACTATTTACAAAGAACAAATGATCAACATCCATTTTTGCTAATTCTTCTAAAGAAATAGCTGCCCAGTCTGCATCACTTGAGAGTTCTGAAACAACTTCCGGGACTGCAAGTCCTAAATCTTCATATAAAACTGCCCCACTTGAACGTTTGGGATGGACAACAAACAAACTATTGTTTACCATCCATATGGCTGCAGCCGACTCTCCGTCTGCTACTTTGGCCAGTTCCGATGCCTTTTCTTCTGCTTTTTTCTCGTAAGAATCCAACACTGACTTCGCTTTTTCTTCTTTTCCCAAAACTTCTCCAATTTCTGTCAAAGTTTCTCGCCATTCAGTCGGGCTAGAATTAAGTACATAAGTTGGAGTAATCTGAGCATATTGGTCATACATATCTGGTTCAATAGCATCACGTACAATCATTAAATCTGGCTCATATTCTAATACCGATTCATAAGGTAAATCGTGGGGAATCAACGGCACCCCCACTAGTTCATCCTGAAGGTATTCCTGAATACTTTCTCCGTCGTATACTGACCACTGAGCAACTGGAATAACATCAAGCGCAACTAGGTAGTCTTCTAAATAGGAAGCTAATACTTTCTCAGGATTATCAGGAATTTCAACTTCATTACCCAGTTTATCTGTCATAACTTTAGATGCCGAGTTTTCTGTTGTTTCCTCTAATGATGTTTCTGAAGAATCTGATTGATTACTTCCGCAAGCGGATAACGTTAGTCCCAATACTAGCAACACACTACCTGACAAAATTTTCTTCATTCTATTTTCCTCCATTTGTTTTATAGATATTTAATTTAACTTTCGCTATTGACTAGTAAGTATAAGAAATATGGCGCTCCCAAGACTGATACAACTAATCCAACTGGAACTTCTGATGGTGCTAATAAGTTTCTTGATATACTATCAGAAATAAGCAAAACCAAAGCACCAATACAAGCAGCAACTGGCAGTAATCGTTCATGCTTATTCCCAACTAATTTTCTTGCAATATGCGGTGCCCCTAATCCTAAAAAAGAAATTCCGCCGGCAACTGATACACTAGCTCCTGCTAGTGCCACCCCAATGGCAATCATCTTGACTCTTTCTAGTTCAATCGACACCCCTAATCCGACTGCCATCTGATCTCCAAGCTGTAATATATTCAGAATTCGAGATTTATAAATACTGATTGGAATCAAGAAAATAACCCATGGTAATAAACTAAAAACGGCTGGCCAATGTGCATTCCATATGGATCCTGAAAGCCAGATTGCTACTTGATTAAAATCACTTTCATCCATTCTGAGCTGGAGCATTGTCAGTAGCGCTCCAAATCCTGCATTTACGCCTATTCCGACTAATACCATTCGAATAGGCGTAATGCCTTTTTTCCATGCAATCACATAAATACTGAAGGCTGCAATAAGCCCCCCAGCAAATGCTGCAAAAGGCAAGCTGATTACATTGATTAGACTTGACGAATTTATCTGACTAGAACGAATTGTTAAAAACACTACAACTGCTAAGCCTGCTCCTGAGTTGATTCCTATAATCCCCGGATCGGCAAGCTCATTTTGCGTAATCCCTTGAAAGAGAGTTCCAGCCACTCCTAAGCTAGCACCGGCAAGTACTGCAACCAATAACCTCGGTAATCGAAATTCTATCAGTAAAAGTTGATTTCTTTTCGTACCTTTCCCAATCATCGTTGCCCAAATATCACTTAATGAGATTGACAGATATCCGGTAACTAAACTAAAAAGGCCAATTACCACAATCAGGAGAATTAGAAAGAACAGGAAGCTTTTATAATTTTTAGTTAGAGTATTTTTAAAATTCATTTCCAGCCTCTCCCATCTCTTCTTGCTAGAATTAGAAAGAACGGTACCCCGATTAGCGCAGTGAGTGCTCCTACAGGAGTTTCATAAGGTGGATTGATTACTCTCGCCACAATGTCTGCAGTAACTAAGAGCCAAGCACCGAAGATAGCAGAAAATGGTATAATCCAACGATAATCCATTCCAATCAACTTTTTAGTAATATGCGGTATTACCAGCCCTATAAATCCAATTGTTCCAGAAATCGAAACAGCTGTACCTGTAAGGAGTAGTACAACAAGGATGCCTACCGTTCTTATTACTCCTAACCTCTGTCCTAACCCTTTCGCAACTTCATCTCCAAGACTCATCAAAGTCAAAGGTCGAGACAATCCAATTGAAAAAACAAATCCAACAACTGCTACAATAGCTGCTAAACGAACACTTGCTAAAGAGACGCCTGCTATTCCCCCGGCATACCAGAAACTAATATCTCGGTTAACATTAAAATACATTGCCAGCATAGTGGATGCCGACTGCAGTAGAGCGCTAACAGCTGCTCCTCCTAAAGCTAATTTTACTGGGGTCAAACCTCTTTTAGAAACCAGTCCAATTGAGAATACTAGTCCTGCTCCTAATCCTGCTCCCAAAAATGCCCATATAATTAATCCACCCTGACTCGTTTGTGGAAATAACGCAAAAGCAACCGCTACCATAAAGCCCGCTCCTGAACTCACACCCATAATAGATGGGGAAGCTAGTGGATTACGAGTCAATCCTTGCATAATTACGCCGGAAATTGCTAGAAAGGACCCTACTAAAGCAGCTGCTATAACTCTCGGAAATCTCAAATCATACAAAATCAGATGATCCGTATTCTGATCATCAAAATGAAGTATAGCTTCTCTGATAATCGACCAATCTATATCCGCGGCTCCATATGAAATGGAAAAAGTCATGGTTCCAAATAATACCAGGACCCCTATCAGAAAAAAGGCAGCAGCTGAACGCGAATGAAATCTTTTAAGAATTCTTTTTTTAGTTTCTTCTTTATTTAATTCTTGTTTTCTGATCTGTTCCATAATTATTCCTTCTCTAGTCGACGAACAATCTACAGATAGTAACGTTCTTTCATTTCTTTATTCTTTTCATCAAATACTTCATTATGGGAAGAGACTTTTGCTTTTTCATCCGCACTTGGGTCTAGTGACTGCTTGATTTGATTTACAGCATTAGCGGCATCGTTATATGCTCCTGCAATCAAACGAACTTTTCCATCGAACTCCAGAATATCTCCTATAGCGTATACACCTTCAACCGCTGTCTGGGCTTTAGCAGATCCTTCAATGTAATAATCATCTTTCAATTGAAAATTCAAGGCAGGGTCATGATGAAAATTCAGATCATTATCAAATCCAATGTTTACAACTAATTCGTCTAAATCAAGAATAGTATCTTCATCAGTCTGATCATTTCTTATTTTAATAGAAGTGATAAAACTTCCTGTCTGATCAGGAATAATTTCACTTACTAACGAATGAGTATGTACTGTTACAGCTGATTCTATTAATTTTCTATAATTAAATTCATGGGCTTTGAACTTGTCATTCCGATGGACGAGATGAACTTCATCAGCAATTTCTACAAGGTTGTTCGCCCAGTCAACAGCTGTATTACCTCCGCCCACAATTACAATTTTTTTACCTTTAAAGGCATTTAACCGATATATATTATAATGCAGATTCTTTTCTTCAAACTTAACGTCATACTGTAAGGGAAGTTTTTTGGGATTAAATATTCCTCCTCCCGTAGCAACAATTATTCGTTTACTTAAGAATCGATTTCCAGATTCACTTTCTGATGCAAACAAACTATCAGCCGTTTTTTCAAATCTACTTATTTTCTGGTCTAATATCACTTCTGGATTAAAAGCACGCCCCTGTTCAACCATTTGATCGATTAAATTAGCCCCTGTTGTTGCAGGAATACCCCCAACATCCCAGACTAGCTTTTCTGGATAAAAATTAATTTTCCCACCTAATGTTTTCTGTGTTTCAACAATCCTAACGTCCAGATCCCGCATACCAGCATAGAATGCTGCATACAATCCAGCAGGACCGCCACCAATAATAGTTATATCTTTTACCGACATTTATGTAAGCCCTCCCTTACACTGAAAACCCGAATGAGAACGATTATCACTTGCATCTCTAGTTATATCATTCACAATCATAAGTGTCAAGTTCTAGGGAAATGCTAAAGATAGGTCTACCATTTTTACTTTCTCTTTTAATTTATACATTTAGCTTATATAATTTGTTAAAGTGCTATATGCGTTATTTATTTAAACTAATCAAAAATAGTTTGTAAAAGGAGTAAAAAATGAAAAAAAGAGAATTTGTGATCCAGGATTTATTGAGTAAAATTTATCAGGAACAATTTAAGGACGGAAAACTACCTAATCAGCGAACGATGGCCCAATCTTATCAAGTTTCAAGATATACCATACAAGAATCCATTAAAACTTTGGAAGAAATTGGAATTATAGAGACGGTACAAGGTTCAGGAATGTATGTAAAAAAACAGTTTCAGATGAATCCATTGATTTTCAATACTTTGACTCGTACCCCTTACGAACGAATCACCTCAAAGTTTTTGAGTCTAGAAAAGAAAAAATCTACTCCGGAAGAGGAGCAGATTTTCCAATTAGATAACTCAGAAGATATTTGGACATTCGAGCGAGTCAGGATTGTTGATTATAAAATTGAACAGATCGAGCGCTCTAAAATGCCAGTTTCTATGTTTCCGGACTTGACTGAAGAAATCATTGAACAGTCTATTCAGGAATACGTATTGAGTAAGAAATATTCTATTTCACATTATATTACAAGCTACAGTCCAACTCTGCTGACAAAAAAACAATCAGAACTATTAATGTCTAAGCGAAACACCCCCGCTATGCGGATTGAAAACAGATGTTTACTGAAAAATGGTAAAGTCTATGAATACAGTGAATTGACAGCTATTGATTATACCTGTACTTATATTACACCATTTGATAAAAAAGGGCATCAAGCCCGAAGAACGAATATTTAAACTTATGGTGTAAACAATGTCCCATCCGGTAAACGACTTTGCGTCCATTCATGCGGACGATAAACAACCGGAAACTTTTCTGCCATCTCTTCATCAAACCCTACTCCGATACCTGGACGATCAATTGGATAGAAATATCCTTTTTCCGGTGTTGGTGCATTCTTAAATAGAGCTTTCGTATTGTCTTTTAAATCAATATTTTCTTGAATTGCCGCATTATGCAGGTGAATATTCAAATGAGTATTTACAGCTAATCCGATTGGTGAAATATCTGATGGTGTATGCCATGCAACGCGAACACCGAACGCATCACATAAGTGTGCCAGTTTGATCGCCGGGGTAATTCCTCCAATTTGAGAAATATGAACACGAAGATAATCCAGCTGCTGATTTTTAATGATTGATTTCCACTCCATTGGATTGTTAAATAACTCTCCGATCGCAATTGGCGTTGCTGTCTGGCTTCTGACTTGACTCAGCCACTCTGTTTGGTCCGGAGGTAAAATATCCTCTAAAAAATATAAATTATAAGGCTCAGACTTTTTGGCAAACTGCACAGCCTGGTTAGGATGTAACCGTTCATGGACATCATGCAACATCTGAAAAGAATGTCCATACTTTTTATCAATTTCTTTGAACATTTTAAGCGTAGTATCCATGTATTCCTGCTGATCAAAATAACTGCCTTCTAAGGCATCAGCAGGCGCTTTTATACTTTCAGCTGTTCCACCATAAAACCCTAACTGACAGCGAATATAACGATACCCTTCATCCATATATTGATCGATCTGCTTAGTCAGATCTTCCATATTCTCCGCTACTGCATGAGTATATGCAGGAATGGCCGTTCTAGATTTCCCGCCTAAAAGTTGATACAGCGGCATTTCCGCTAGTTTTCCCTTGATATCCCATAATGCCATATCTATTCCGGAAATCGCGTTATTCAATACTGGCCCATTACGCCAATAAGCATTCACATACATCAACTGCCATAGATCTTCGATTTCATTCGCATCTTTTCCAACTAGTAACGGTTTTAAATATTCATCTACAATCGTTTGTACTGCTTTGGGCCTAAACTGGAAAGTCGCACAGCCATATCCAACTACGCCCTTGTCCGTCTCCACTTTTACGACCACCAAATTATGTCTATCAGGTTTTATGCCGTAGCTTTTAATGTTAGTTATTATAGTAGGGATCAATTCACTACTTCCTCTCCTATCTAATCTGTACTCTATTAGTATTAGAACACGAAGAATAGAACGCTGTCAATTTGGACTGATAAACATTCACTAACCCCCTTAATACCAGTCCAATTAACTTGAAATATGTATTAAAACCTTTATTTATAAGGATTAAGAGTAGTTATTATCTATTTTAGGACTGGTTTACTAACAGAAATATATTTGTTATGATTTTATTTGTAAACGGACACATCTAATTGGGGAAAGGAAGAGGTTTATGAAACATCATGATGTTGCGAAACGCATCATTGAAAACGTAGGAGGAGCAGACAATATTCAAAATGTCTGGCATTGCATGACTAGATTGAGATTCAAATTGAAGAATTATGATATAGTCAATCACGAAGCCTTAATGAAAGAACAAGCCGTTGTTGGCACAAATCATAAGAACGAACAGTTACAGATTGTTATTGGAACAAATGTAAATGAATATTATGAAACTGTGGCTTCAATACTTGGTATGGATACTGAGGATTCTTCAACAGAATCAAATGAACCAGCTGAACGCAAAGGTATTATTTCTACATTTATGGATATTGTATCTGGAGTCTTCGGACCCATCGTACCTGCTATTGCTGGTGCAGGTATGATCATGGGATTGATGTCTGGATTAAGCGCATTAGATATTATAAGCAATGAATCACACACTTATATCGTAATCGATATGATCTCTAAAGGTGTATTTACTTTCTTGCCATTCTTCGTAGCGGCTTCCGCTGCTAGGATATTCAAGACTAATCAGTATCTTGCTATCGCAATTGCTGCAAGTCTTCAAGTACCTGCTATGACTGACGCAGTAGCAGAAGGCGTTATTGATCAGTTCAATTTGTTTGGATTCTTACCAGTACCAGTATTTAGTTATGCCGGAACAGTTATCCCGATCATTATTGCAGTATGGGCATTGAGCCATATTCACCGCTTCATTGATAAAGTACTTCCTGAAGTATTGAGAACGGTTTTCACACCTACGCTTTCACTATTTATTGCAGGTATTCTTACACTCGTTGTTATTGGACCTGCAGGAATTTATCTAGGTAACTGGTTAGCAGCCGGAGTGGAATGGTTATTCGGAGTTTCTCCTATCCTAGCCGGTATTGTAGTTGGTGGAATACGTCCAATCGCTGTCTTTACTGGTTTACACCATGCTATGACTCCAATTGCTCTACAGAACTTCGCAAATCAGGGATATGATATGTTGATGCCGATGATGTTCATGGCAAACATTTCAATCACTGATGCTACAGCAGCAATGTATTTGAAAGTAAATACTAAAGAAGAGAAAAGCATTGCGATTTCTGCCGTTGTTTCCGGTTTCTTAGGAATAACAGAACCAGCATTATTCGGGGTTTTAACTAAAAATGCCAAAGCATTTATCGCAGCAACTGTCGGAAGTTCAGTTGCATCTGCATTCATTAGTTTCTTTGGAGTAAGAATCTATGGATACATCCTATCAAGTGTTTTCAGTTTGCCAGCTTATGTTGGTGAATACTTTATCTTTATTATATTAGGAATTGTCATTGCATTCGCTACTGCATTTATCATTACGTATCTTCTGGTGCCTAATGAATCTGGAACTAGTAAAGCAAAATAGTAACTATTTAAAAATAAAAATCTCTTAATTACCATGACCGAGTCAGGTAGCTAAGAACCCTTTTTTTATCTATTATTATGTTTCAAATACTGATCCAGTTCTTCTTTTGTAGGCAAGCCTTCATTATCTCCAGCATGCTGAACTTGTAAGGAACCAATAGCGTTGGCACACGCCGCTGCTTCTTTCCAGTTTAATCCTTCAAGATAGGCATGTAAAATCCCTACCGCAAAGCCATCTCCTGCACCAACTGTATCGATAACTTTTTCAACTTTAAATCCTTGGATATTGATTGTCTCTTTACCTTTTTCTGTTACATAAGCTCCTTGGCTTCCGCTTTTCGTTATCACCACATTAGCACCGTTTCTTATATAAAATTGTGCAATAGCTTCGACATCAGATGAACCGACTAAAGTTTCTCCTTCTGATATTCCTGGTAATACAACATCCGCATATTTTGCTAGAGCATTTAAAACTTCCAGCATTTCCTGTGTCGATTTCCATAAAGCAGGTCTTAGATTAGGATCGAACGTAATAAAAGTTCCAGCAGATTTTGCTTTCTGCATCAGATATTCAACCGCTTCTCTTACTGAATGACTTAAAGCAGGTGGGATCCCCGTTACATGCAATACTTTTACATTATCAAAGTCAATGTTTTCTACATCCTTTTTAGAAAGTGTGGAAAATGCACTAGATTTTCTATAGTAGGCCGTATCTGGATCATCATCTTTCACTTTGTTCTTCAACATAAGCCCCGTATTATAATCTTTATCAAAAGACACATAATTTGTACCTATAGACTCCTTTTGCAGTGCTTCAAAAATAAATTCTCCGATTGGATCTTTACCAAGCTTTGTTATGTACTCTACTTGATGACCTAATCTAGAAAGACCTATTCCAACATTGATTTCTGCACCTGCGACGGATTTATTGAATGTCACTGCCTCTTTCAATGATCCATATTCTGTCGCTGAGAATAACCCCATCGGTTCTCCCAATAATAGTACATCTGTCATTATCCCACCTCCTCGTATAATAAGTATGTAGTTAAGAATTGTTCTTAACTTAGTTGATGGATTAACTGTTTGAAAGAATGGAGCTTTCTCCCCCATGGGGGAG
>NZ_FOSJ01000012.1 GCF_900114235.1 Marinilactibacillus piezotolerans
TTATTCTCTTCTATTGAATCTAATCAAGTAAAATCAATTACTCCAGATCGCGGTAAGGAGTTCTCAAGACATTGGGAAATCACTAAAGCTCTTAATAACGTCCCATTCTACTTTCCTGACCCACATGCTCCATGGCAACGAGGGACGAACGAAAACACTAACGGCCTATTAAGAGAGTATTTACCGAAAACAAAAGAGATGGATACGGTCACTGATCAGGTTGTAGATCAATATGTTCGTAAACTCAACTTACGCCCAAGGAAGTGTTTAAACTGGAAAACGCCCTATGAAGTATTTTTTGGTGTAGCGTTGCACTTAATTTGACAATTCAAGATATAAAATCATATCAAACACTATAGAGATGAGTAAATGTCCTAGCGTAATAACAGAGAGCTTGCAGTCGCTGAAAGCAGGTTTACCCAAAGACATTGAATATGGTCTCTTCCCTGCTGATTCCTTTCAGTCAGTTGTCATAGTGGGATACCGAGTCTATTAAGATAAGGCTATCACGGCTGCATCCGTTATCTTGCACGAGTATAAATCTTTTGTACTTAGTGAGGTAAGATTCGTGAGGATCTTACAAACAAAGGTGGTAACACGACAACATTCGTCCTTTGATTAAACAGCATCAAGCTATTCAGTTAGCGATACGCTGTTTAATCAAAGGACGTTTTTTTATTTCCGTTTATTAGCGATATAGAATACTAGGAGGACAATACATGATAGAGCTTAAAAATATCGATGTTCAATTCAAAACCGAAAATAAAGAAATCCACGCAGTACGAGATGTCTCGATCCAGATCGATAAAGGAGACATATTTGGAATTGTCGGTTATTCCGGAGCAGGAAAAAGTACGCTGGTTAGAACAATCAACTTACTGCAACGTCCTACAAACGGCAGCGTTCGTGTAGGTGAGAAACAATTATTGAATTTAAATCCAAAAGAACTGCGCCAGGCTCGCAAGAAAATTGGAATGATCTTCCAGCACTTCAACTTAATGAACGCTCGGACAGTTGCTGGAAACGTCCTTTACGCTTTGCGTTCAAGTCAATTATCTGAAGATGCAAAAAATAAAAAAGTAGCAGAGCTTTTGGACCTTGTAGGATTAGCAGATAAACATGACGTCTATCCTTCTCAACTTTCTGGTGGGCAGAAACAACGGGTTGGGATTGCCAGATCATTGGCAAATGATCCAGAAGTACTCCTGTGCGATGAAGCAACCAGTGCTTTGGATCCAAAAACAACTCTTTCTATTTTGGAGTTATTAAAAGATTTAAATGAAAAGCTTAACCTGACTATTGTTATTATTACTCATGAGATGGAAGTTATCAAAGAGATCTGCAAAAAAGTAGCGGTCATGGAAGACGGCTCAGTCGTTGAACAAGGTGATGTCGTTTCAATCTTTACAGATCCAAAAAATCCACTTACCCAAGAGTTTATCAATACAGCAACCCATATTGATCAAGCTTTAGAAAAACTAGCTAAACATCCATCCTTACTCAACTTAGATCAAGAAGATACCATCGCCCGGCTATCTTTTGTTGGAGAAAGTACAAACGAACCGCTGATATCCAGTCTATATTCTAAATTTGCAGTTTCAACAAATATTCTTTACGGAAATATTGAAATTCTGCATGATACTCCGATTGGGAATCTGATCGTTGTCTTAAGTGGATCCCCTTCTCAGCAACAACAAGCGATCCGTTTTTTAGAGTCCCAAAACGTAGCAGTGCAACAGCTGGAACACATTCATGTAGACCAGAAAGCAAAAGTAGTTCCTATAAATCGGGAATATGTCATTTAATAAAAGTCTGATAAAAAAGGAGAAAAACTATGAATGGATTAACTGATTTTATTGAAAGTATTGCACCAAACGTTTGGGAAATTCGAGAACGAGTTCTTGAAAGTACTTGGGAAACTATCTATATGATACTCGTTTCTGCTCTTATTGCCGGAATCATTGGAATTATAATCGGAGTCATTTTAGTCATTACAAATAAAAACGGGATAAAAGAAAATGTTGTTTTCTACACCCACTCAGAACGGTTGATCAACACTTTTCGTTCAGTGCCTTTTATTATCCTGCTCGCCCTAATAGCACCTTTCACAAGGCTTGTTGTTGGCACAACAATAGGAACGACTGCTGCAATAGTTCCTATTATTGTAGGGATTATCCCATTCTACTCTCGTCAAGTCGAAAATGCTTTGCTGGAAGTGGATCCAGGGATTGTAGAAGCTGCACAAGCAATGGGTTCATCTCCTCTTGAAATTATATTTGGTGTTTATTTAAAAGAAGGACTTCCTTCTCTTGTCCGTGTATCTGCTGTTTCCATTATCAACCTTATTGGACTGACCACAATGGCTGGAGTTGTTGGTGGTGGCGGTTTAGGAGATCTGGCTATCGCTAGAGGGTACAACCGATTCCAAATGGATGTTACAATCGTCTCCACTCTCTTGATTATGGTTATTGTTTTTATTACTCAGTGGATCGGACGTATATTAATCAAGAGAACATCTCATTAATCAAAAAAAAATTAGAATTGGGGAAATAAAATGAAAAAGAAATTATTAGCATTATTCAGTATTGTATTTACAGTTATTCTGGCAGCATGCGGTAACGACGGTGAAACCGTTCGATTAGGGGTTGTTGGAGAAAACAATGAGCCTTGGGAACACGTGCGTGATGTAGTAGCGGAAGAAGGAATTGATTTAGAAATCGTTACTTTCTCAGATTATCAAACACCAAACACAGCATTAGCTGAAGGTGATTTGGATCTAAATGCATTTCAGACTGTAATCTTTTTAGATTCCTTTAATGAAGATACTGGAAATGATCTAACTCCGATCGCAGATACTACTTTAAATCCTTTAGGAATATACTCTGAACAAGTAGAAGAGGTAACGGACATTCAAGAAGGCGACACGATTACTATCCCAAATGATGCATCAAATGAAGGTCGTGCACTGATTCTGCTTCAATCAGCAGGATTAATTGAAGTCGACCCAGAAAAAGGTAACTACCCTCTTATTGAAGATATCACAAGTAATCCATTGAACTTGGACATTGTGGCAATTGCCAGTAATCAGACAGCACGTTCATTGAGCGATACGACAGCTGCCGTAATCAATGTCGGAATGGCCGTTGACGCTGGGTATATCCCATCAGAAGACGCTATTTTTCTGGAATCAGCTGAAGGAGATACTGAACCGTATATCAATGCAATCGTTGCACGTCCTGATGAAACAGAAAACGAAACTTATCAAAAAATCGTCGAAGCTTACCAGACAGACGAAGTGAAAGAAATTATTGCAGAAACAACTCAAAATTCTTCCATTCCTGTTTGGTAATAGAGATAATGATTAAGACCACTTAGATATGATTTCTAAGTGGTCTTTTGTATATAGATTAAGATAACGTTTAACGATATTAAAGAGCAAACGATTAGTGGTTTGCTCTTTAATTTGCAGAAATTATGCTATATATTTTCTTCATATCTCTTTAACAATTGTTGATAATGAAGGTAAAGCAAAGAAAAGCGGTTGTTACTTTTCTCATTCCACGGTTTAGGCTTACCGCAGAAGTGTAAAATAACCGTATTTTCTGCTACCCAATGTATATTGTAAGCACCAAAACTTCTAGTAAAATAGGCACTACTTTGTCTAGTATCATAATTCCATATTTCTTCAGGAATTTCTTTTGTAAATTCCCCATAAAGATAGTTCATCACATCTTGATCAGGAAGCAGTAAATAATCACTATATTTTCTAATTGTATCGTAAATATCTTCTATTTGAACTTTACTTCTTGCTTGTTTTACATCTATTACCATAATTCCTGAATTAAAATAACCATGATTTATTCCCAGTCGAATATTGTTGATCCCCTTAGTAATATTGGTCAATCCGGAATGTGTCGCAGCAGCCAGTATATTTCCCTCAAGATCCAAATCCCATAGTTCTTGAATCGGGTTGATAATTAAAGTGTCAGGGTCTAAATAAATAACTCTTTTTACATTATCAGGCAATAAACTTCCACAAGCCAAGCGGTAATACATTTCTTTTGGGTAACGCTCAGCTGTGGGCGCGTCAGCAAATAGGTCCAGAGGCACTTTAATGACATTCAATTCCATTCCATAAAATTTTAATAAAGTCTGTAATGCTTGTAGTTTTTCTGAAGAAATTCTTTCATGTATTAGCCAAATTCTAAAATCTATTTGCATATTATTTTGGTGTAATGAAGTTAGCATTACCTTTAAGGGGTCTAAATAATTTTCATCCAACGTGACAAGAATGTCTATTTTTTCTTCCAAGCTAAGTAACCTCTTCCTGTTATAAGATAATTTTTAGTATGTATCAAAATCTTAGGTATCTACTATTTAAAGATATTGAAATATAATCACACTTTCTAGAAACTGTTGAATCCGGGTAAAAACAGTCATTTTTCATAATCTAACTCAGGAATTTTTTGCAATAAGCACTTCTAAAAAGCACCAGTCTCCAAGCATGTTCAGCTGTACTTTCTTGTCGACCAGATTGTGTCCAATCCGTTCTTGTAACGGACTTTATTTCTTTAATAAAACCAAGATACTGGTTTATTTCTGTCACTTTCATACTCCTTTCTGAAACTAATACTTATCACCTCCAAACGAAATCTTCCGCTTTTATCCGTTTAATTATGTATGTATTTGAAACTCCCGTGAACCTATTAAGCATTTTCCAGGTACATCACTAAAATCAAATATACTTTTATACTGAATATTCTTTTATATAAATCGACTACGCTTTTCAGATATTATCTTCATTTTAACTCACTTCAAGTTTTTATGAAAACTGAATAGCTATCGTTTTCCTTTCACCTTCATAAAATACATTCCCCTATTTAGTTCTATCTAAACCATAGAGAATAGTAATAAACTCCTCACCACTATATTCCTTGTCGTTCTCCTTCGATATATGCAGGTATTTATTCATTTGAGAATTGGATAGCAATAGATTGCATTTCACCTTTATAGTTGATATCTGAAAAACTTATCGAACTAAGATCCTTATTCTCATAGGTATCGCCATCAATCTTAAATTCCGTGGCACCTCCTTTAATATAGTCTATTAATGCAACAGCTTCTTCATTAATAATGACATACTCTTCTGGAAAATTATCTTTATAAAACAACGTAGTTTCTATATTCTTCATTTTCATCCCTCCAAAATTTTTTATACATTAGATTATACACTATTTAAAAAAATGGTTCCCTGTAGGCAAAATCATTATATTTCTAACTACTTTCAAAGTTAAAAGCAGTTAGAAAAATTATTACTTATTCTAATTTAATAGTAAGTTTTTAAACTGGGCAAAATCTCTATATCCTAACGCATAACTGATCCGCCTGATAGGATGATATTTTCTCCTATGATGTTTTCAGCTGCATCAGATAATAGATAAGCAATGGTGTTGGCAACTTCTTCTGCATTTGTAATACGTCCAGTGGGTAGTTTCTCGCTTTCGATTTTAAACTGTTCATCGAAACTATGACCTTCTCGTTCACCTTTAGAACGGATTCCGTTTCTTCCCATTTCCGTATCTACATACCCAGGGCAGACACCGTTGACTCGCACATTATGTTCAATCGCTTCCAGTGCAAATGACTGGGTGAATCCATTAAGTGCAAATTTAGATCCCGTATACGCCGTTCCGCCATAGGTTCCTCTTATGCCAGAAAGAGAAGAAACATTTACGATGGATCCTTTTTTATCTTTTTTCATCGTTTTATAAATTCTTTGAGTCAAAAGAATCGGAACGGTGTGGTTTAAGTACATTACGCGCTCCAGCTCTTCTTGTGTCAACTCTTCTAGAATCCCTCCACCAGTCATCCCAGCTGAATTAACCAGTAAAGAGACTGCTCCAAACTGATCTTCTGCCGCTTGCACTAAATTTTCTCTATCAGATGTATCGGTCAAGTCAGCAACATACCGCATAACTTTTGCATTCGGCGTCTTACTTTCGATTTCTTCTTTCAGTTCGTTTAGTACTTGTTCTTTTCTACCTGTGATGGTGACATCTGCACCCATAGAAGCTAGTACTTTTGCTGTCTCGCGACCAATCCCGCCGGTCGCCCCTGTAACTAACGCATGCTGCCCTTTAAAAACATCAGATGAAAAAATAGACATAATCTTCCTCCTACAGTATTTGATTTAGTAATCATTTATACTTAAATTGTGGCATAAAACAAGTCTATTATCTAATATTATGTACCATTGAATTGGTAGAAATTATTCCTTGATAAAGTTTGTCCTAATTAGATTGAATTTGAAAATTTTTTTAGCAATTATCATAAAAAATCCTTTTCGCGAATCGTATCTTGCACTGATTCACAAAAAGGATTTGAATGAGGCATTTTTATTTAATATCTTTATATTCTACTTCCAATGCGCGTTTAACTGCAGGTCTTTCTTGAATTCGATCAGCCCACTCTAATAAGTGGGTATATTCATTAGCTTTTAGAAATTCCGCAGCGTCTCCATATAACTCACCTTGAACAAGACGTCCATACCAAGGCCAGATTGCCATATCCGCAATCGTATACTCATTGCCTCCGATATACGGTTTATCTGCTAAATGTTTGTCTAGCAAATCTAGCTGACGTTTTGTCTCCATTGTAAAACGGTCGATTGGGTATTCTTGTTTAGTAGGTGCGTAGTTGTAAAAGTGACCAAATCCGCCACCTACATATGGAGCAGCACCTGTTTGCCAGAACAACCAGTTCATCAGCTCTGTTCGCTCAGCCAGTTTTGTTGGTAAAAATTGTTCGAATTTCTCAGCAAGATACAGCAGGATCGAAACAGACTCGAATACACGAATCGGTTCATCCGCTGAACAATCCATCATAGCAGGAATTTTAGAATTTGGATTAATCTTAACGAAATCACTACCAAATTGGTCGCCTTCAGAAATATTGATTAAGTATAGATCATAATCAGCTTTCTCAATGCCAGCTTCTTTTAATTCTTCCAGCATAATAGCCACTTTGATTCCATTCGGTGTGCCTAATGAATAGACTTGCAGCGGCTTCTCTCCTACCGGAAGCTCTTGTTCAAATCGACTTCCTGCCACAGGCTGATTACCAGATTTACTTTTCTCCTCTTCGTTCCATTCCCACACTTTAGATACTTCATAATTTGACATCGTATCCACTCCTTCTGATTTATCTTTAGTATACTGATTAAATATTTTGCCGTCCACTTTCTAAGGACTGATTCATTATTCCTGAACCCTTACCTTAAAGTTAGAGTTTTGCTGTACAGAATTAAACTTGTCATTTTGACATTTCATAAACTAAAATGATAACAATCGAATCAGAAAAGGTCCTAATATAGTCACCACTATAATAAATACTAATGTATAATATATGGTATTTACTATCATAATACTGCTTTTAACTTGAGAAGGCTTTAAAGAGTCATTTTCTTCTATTATTTTGATTACACTTCTCTTGATAATATAACCTGATGCTAGTATCACCAGTAAAATGGCTAAATATATAAAAGGTATTATTGTTACTGCATACATATATATCACCTCCAAATCATTATTACAACCATAACATAAATAACAAATTTTTATAGCAGTTTACCGAGCGAGAGCAGCATATGATTACAGTATAAATAAAGCATCCCTAATTTAAAGGGCTGCTTTATTTGCTTATTGAACAACTTGTATTGAATTTCCATCACTAGAAACTTGTATATTCCCTTCTCTCGTCAGATAGATCGTTGTTCCTAATTCTTCAAGTGCCGAAACAACCTCTTCTTCTTCCGTGTTTTTATCCGAGCTGGTGATTACTGCATATTCAGGATTGACTGTTTCAAAAAATGTCTCGCTGTTCGCTGCAAGTCTTCCGTGGTGAGGAACTTTAAGCAGCGTGTACTCTCCTTCTGTCTGATTAATCACTTCTTCAAGTCTGGCTTCTTCTGCATCTCCGGCATACAAGAAACGATTCTCACTATCAAATAAATAAAATTTACTCAAAATCAAACAGAAAAAACTGTAAACCAATTTAGCCCAAAATATGTAATTAATGCATAAGCTCTCTCTTATGTGATGCGTGTTTAGCAAATAATCTTGATGAACTGAAGAGAAAAAGTGCCCTAAAAAAATAAAAGAGCTGAAGCCTTGTATCTACAAGGCTTCAGCTCTTCAACAACTACTCCCACTCAATTTTCAGCGTACAGCATATTAGAATAAATGCTTTAATATCAAGGAATATTGTTCACTATAAAATCAAGTAAATCAATAAAACTAAAAATAAAAGTGCAATTATAGTGCAATACTGCACTCTGATTAGGCCTATTACTTCTGAAACATTTAATTCCAAATCCAATATTTTCAAGACGTTCAGTGATGAGCGTCTTTTTTATATTCTAAGGAGGTGAATATTATTTGAATCAAAATAAGCCCCCACCATTAATAGGTAGTTTTTCATAACAAAATACATTATCTAACGAAAGGAACGATCAACTTATGGATTTAAAATTTGTTGTACCCAACATGGAAAAAACCTTCGGGCAATTGGAATTTGCTGGTGAAGGAGAAGTCGAACAACGACGAATGAACGGACAACGCACCGTTGTTTCTCGTACCTATAACCTTTTCTCTGAGAACCAACGTGCCGATGACATTACGGTAAAACTCCCTGCTCAAGCAGGCGAAAAGCACTTTAATTTTGAAGAGAAAGTCAAACTCGTCAATCCTCGCATTACTGCCGAAGGATACAAGATTGGTGAACGTGGTTTTACTAACTATATGTTGCACGCTGATGATGTAGTGAAAGCCTAAAACAATTTTGAAAGGAAGATGACCTTATGAGACTCGCAAATGGGATTGTGTTAGACCGAGACAAAACCTTTGATACCTTGAAATTTTCTGCCCTACGAAGAGAAGTCCGTGTTCAAAACGAAGACGGAACAGTATCGGAAGAAGTAAAAGAACGCACCTATGATTTAAAATCCAAAGGACAAGGATGCATGATTCAAGTCAGTATTCCTGCGGATATTCCCTTAAAAGAATTTGATTATAACGCCGAAGTGGAACTAGTCAATCCTGTAGCCGACACCGTTGCCAATGCCACCTTCTTTGGAGCGGAGGTTGATTGGTTCTTAAAAGCAGACGATATTGTATTGAAAAAGACCACTGGAAAAGCAAAATCCGCTCAAACAGAACCAAAGCCTTCCCCTAAAAAAGAATAAACGTGTCAATCGGAAAGGAGTGACTCTGCCATGAATCTTTTCTTCTCACATGGAAAACGAATCAAATCACGAGACAATCACCTTGTCTTACGTTTTACTCTCTCAAGACTCTTTCCTCTCTTTTTTCTGACACTTGCCCTCTTTCATGGCAGAACCTTGCTTCACCTAGATTGGCACAGCTTGCCAGAGACCCTACAAGAAGGAGATATAGACATTCCTATTCCCTATCTCCTTCTTTCTGTATGGATTTCTCTCTTGATCTGTTTCCTAAGTGTTGTTCTCTTTAAATGTTTCTTTCCTGATACGATCAAGCAAGTCATTCACCGACAGAAATTGGCTCGTATGTTGCTAGAAAACAAGTGGTACGAGTCGGAACAGGTACAATCTGATGGGCTTTTGGATGACGGACGAACCCGATCTAAAGAGAAAATTACTTACTTTCCAAAGATGTACTACAAGTTAATAGATGGGCTGATTTATATTCGAGTGGAAATTTCACTTGGAAAGTACCAGGATCAATTGCTGCACTTAGAGAAGAAATTAGAGAGTGGCTTGTTTTGTGAATTAGTCGAAAAAGAACTGAAAGACTCTTATGTAGAATACACCCTTCTCTATGACACCATTGCCAATCGCATTTCTATTGAAGACGTAAGAGCTGAAAATGGAAAGCTGAAATTGATGGAAAATGTTTGGTGGGAATACGATAAGCTCCCACATATGTTAATTGCTGGGGGGACAGGTGGTGGGAAAACCTATTTTATCCTTACATTGATTGAATCCCTCCTACAAACCAATGTCACACTGTATGTTCTCGATCCAAAGAATGCCGACTTAGCTGATTTAGCTGTCGCACTACCAAATGTCTATTCCAAGAAAGAAGAGATGATTGCCTGTATTGATTCCTTTTACGAAAACATGATGAAGCGTTCCGAAGACATGAAACAAATGGAAAACTACCAAACAGGTGAAAACTATGCTTATTTGGGCTTGCCTGCTCAATTTTTAATCTTTGATGAATATGTGGCCTTCTTTGAAATGTTATCCAAAAAGGAAAGCACCGAAGTGCTCAATAAACTAAAAAAGATTGTCATGTTAGGAAGGCAAGCCGGTTTCTTTCTCATCTTAGCCTGCCAACGTCCTGACGCAAAATATCTCGGAGACGGGATTCGTGACCAATTTAACTTTCGTGTTGCTTTAGGTCGCATGAGTGAAATGGGTTATGGCATGATGTTTGGCTCAGACATTCAAAAAGACTTTTTCTTAAAACAAATCAAAGGACGAGGGTACGTTGACGTGGGAAACAGTGTAATCTCTGAATTCTATACCCCACTGGTTCCCAAAGGACATGACTTTTTAGAGGAGATAAACCGACTCGCCCAAAGCAGACAGGGAACGCAGGCGGCGGACGAAGTGTAAGCCTAGCCGAAGTTCCCTGTCTGCTTGCTGGGGTGGCGCTAGCCACACCAGCCCGGTTAACCCCCCGTATCTAACAGGGGGGTACAAATCGACAAACATCTGACACCTTAAACCGAAGAACCCTTGGAATGGCGGAAATTAGTGGGTGTTTAGTCATACGACAATGGCCCACTGGTTTCTTGTCGCCTTCCAACGATTGGAGGAAGAACCTTTGAGTCAATCTACTATTGGCTTACAGATAAGAAACCAACGCTTAGAATATGGACTGACCCAAAGCACGGTTGCTTCAAAAGCTGGGATTAGTCGGCAATATTTAAGCGATATTGAAACCCAAAAAGTTCATCCATCGGAAGAAACCAAAGAACAGTTAGTAACTGCTCTTGATGAATTAAATCCCCATGCGCCATTGTTTATGCTCTTTGATTATGTCCGTATTCGATTTCCTACAACGGATGTGCAGTCCGTGATCGAAGGACTGTTACATCTAAAGATGAAGTACTTTATCCACGAGGATTACGCATTCTACTCCTACCTTGAACATTACGCACTCGGCGATATTGTCGTAATGACCTCTCCTGAAGAAGAGAAAGGTGTCCTTCTTGAACTTAAAGGAAAAGGGTGTCGTCAATTTGAAACCTATCTTCATGCACAAGAGAGAAGTTGGTACGACTTCTTTATGGATTGCTTGCTCAAAAAAGCGGTCATCAAACGCTTAGACTTAGCCATCAATGACAAAGCTGGTATCTTAGACATTCCCTTTCTGACAGAGAAATGCCGCAAGGAAGAATGCATCTCCGTCTTTCGCAGTTTTAAAAGTTACCGTAGTGGGGAACTGATTAAACGAGAAGAAAAAGAAGAGATGGGGAATACCTTATATATTGGCTCCTTACGAAGCGATATTTACTTCTGTCTGTACGAAAAAGATTATGAAGAATTCAAAAAGAATGGAATTCTCTTTGACGAAGCAACCGTAAAGAACCGTTTTGAAATCCGTCTGAAAAATGACCGAGCCTTATATGCCTTACGAGACCTTATGCAGAACGAAAATCCAGAGAAAACCGCCTTTAAAATCATTAACCGCTACATTCGTTTTGTCGACCGAATAAACAAGAAACCTCGTGGGGAATGGCCATTAAATCGAAAATGGGCATGGTTTATTGGAGACAATCGACAAAGCATGACCCTCACCACGAAACCTGAACCTTATTCCTTTCAACGCACCCTTCGTTGGCTGGAACGTCAAGTCGCTCCTACATGGAAAATTGCCACGAAATTAGATGAAATCAACCAGACTTCTCACATCAAAGACATGCTTCAACATGCCAAACTCACCGATAAACACAAACAAATCCTCGAACAACAAGCTGCTTCTGTAGAAGATATGATACTTTAACGCACTCCCCTCTATTTTGAAAGGAGAATGACTCTTATGAATTTTGGAGACAACTTATACAACTGGTTCTTAGGAAATGCTCAGTCCTTAGTCCTCTTGTCTATCGTCGTGATTGGACTGTATTTAGGATTTAAACGAGAGTTTTCTAAACTGATTAGCTTTTTAATTATCGCCCTGATTGCGGTTGGACTGGTCTTTAACGCCGCAGGAGTCCAGGAACTCTTGCTTCAACTCTTTAACCGCATTATCGGCCAATAAGAAAGGACTTTGCCTTATGGAAGAAATGATGGTGTATATCGCCAATTTAGGAAAGTATAACGAAGGAGAACTGGTCGGTGACTGGTTCTCTCCCCCTATAGATATGGAACAGGTCAAAGAACGCATTGGCTTAAATGATGAATACGAAGAAGTGGCGATACATGATTACCAATTGCCCTTTGATGTGGATGAATACACACCCATTCAAGAAATCAACCGACTCTGTGAAATGGTATTGGAACTGGAACCCGATATTCAATCCGAACTCCGTTCCCTTCTCACGTACTTTGACAGTATTGAGGAACTCCACGAAAAACAAGACGACATCATTCATTACCCCGACTGTGACAGTATGGCCGATGTCGCTCATTACTTGATTGAAGAAACAGGGGCATTAGGAGAAGTGCCTGCTCAACTCCAACACTACATTGATTATGAAGCGTATGGTCGAGACTTAGAAATTGAAGGGAACTTTGTCATCACAGGTCGAGGGATCTTTGAGATTCCGTATTAACGATTGGAGGACTGCACATGAAGAAAATTAGAAGTTACACCAGTATATGGTCGGTGGAAAAGGTGCTCTATTCCATCAATGATTTAAAACTGCCCTTCCCTCTGTCGTTTACGCAGATGACATGGTTTGTGCTTTCGCTCTTTTTGATGATCATCTTAGGAAACCTTCCTCCTCTATCTTTCATTGAAGGAGCGTTCCTGAAATATCTCGGCATCCCTGTAGGAATCACGTGGTTTATGAGTCAGAAAACCTTTGATGGAAAGAAACCCTTTAACTTTTTGAAAGCAGTGATTGCTTATGCCTTCCGTTCTAAGCGAACCTTCGCAGGAAAGAAAGTAACTTTAGATTCACAGAAACATACCGAACCGATCACCATTGTAAGGAGTGAGACCGTAAATGACTTATCCGATTAAATACATTGAAAACAACCTTGTCTGGAATACAGACGGGGAATGTTTTGCCTATTATGAATTGATTCCTTACAACTATTCCTTTTTAAGTCCTGATCAAAAGAACCAAGTGCATGACTCTTTCAGGCAACTAATCGCACAAAACAGAGACGGAAAAATTCATGCCTTACAAATCAGTACAGAGTCCAGTATTCGCACCGCTCAAGAACGATCCAAAGAAGAGATTAGCGGACGACTGAAAAAAATAGCCGAAGAGAAAGTCGACCAACAAACCGAAGCACTCATTGAGATGATCGGGGAGAATCAAGTTGACTACCGTTTTTATATTGGTTTTAAGTTGTTGCTCAATGAAAAAGAAGTGTCGGTTAAAACGGTTGGAGAAGAAGTGAAAAATGCTTTTTCCGAGTTCTTTAAAAGCGTGAATCATAATCTAATGGGCGACTTTGTATCCATGCCTCAAGATGATGTGTTGCGGTATCAGAAAGTTGAAAAGTTACTGGAAAATAAACTCACTCGGCGATTTAAAGTCCGTGCCTTAACCAAAGATGATTTTGGCTACTTGATTGAACACCTCTACGGGAAATCAGGTACGGCTTATGACGATTATGAATATCACTTGCCGAAAGATGAAATAGACGGTAAGACACTGATTAAACGCTACGACTTAATCAAACCCACTCGCTGTTTGATGGAAGAAAAACAACGTCACTTACGGATTGAACAGGAAGACGAAACAATTTATGCGGCATACTTTACCATTGATTCGATTATCGGAGAGTTGGAATTTCCAAATTCCGAAATCTTCTACTACCAACAACAACAATTCACTTTTCCGATCGACACCAGTATGAATATCGACATCGTCTCCAATAAAAAAGCCTTAACCACGGTTCGAAACAAAAAGAAAGAACTCAAGGATTTAGACAATCATGCCTGGCAAAACGATACCGAAACCAATACGAATGTCGTAGAAGCCTTAGACAGTGTGAATGAGTTAGAAAACAATTTAGACAACACGAAGGAATCGATGTATAAGCTTTCTTACGTCATTCGAGTCACTGCTCCTGATCTAGAAGAACTGAAAAGACGATGCAATGAAGTGAAAGATTTTTATGATGATGTGAATATCAAACTCGTTCGCCCCTTTGGCGATATGTTGGGTCTACACCAAGAATTCCTCCCTGCAAGCAAACGATACATGAATGATTACGTGCAATACGTGACCTCTGATTTCTTAGCTGGTCTTGGCTTCGGGGCGACCCAAATGCTTGGTGAAAAAGAAGGGATTTACATTGGGTACTCCTTAGACACAGGGCGAAACGTGTATTTGAAACCTGATCTTGCCAGTCAAGGCGTGAAACATTCTGTAACCAATGCCCTATCCGCTGCTTTTGTAGGATCCCTTGGTGGAGGAAAATCGTTTTCGAATAATCTATTGGTCTATTATTCGGTTCTCTTTGGGGCACAAGCCTTGATTGTCGATCCCAAAGGCGAACGTGGACGGTGGAAAGACACGCTTCCTGAAATAGCGCATGAGATTAACATTGTGAACTTGACCTCAGAAGACAAAAACAAAGGCTTACTCGATCCCTATGTGATAATGACTAATGTCAAAGACTCCGAATCTCTGGCGATTGATATACTCACCTTTCTGACTGGTATCTCTTCTCGTGACGGAGAAAAATTCCCTGTCTTACGAAAAGCCATTCGAGCGGTCACCAATAGTGAACAGCGAGGACTACTCAAAGTCATAGAAGAATTACGAGTCGAAAACAATCCAGTCAGTAACAGTATCGCCGATCACATTGAAAGTTTTACCGATTATGATTTCGCACAACTCCTCTTTAGTGATGGAGAACTCAAGCAATCCATTAGCTTAGAGAAACAACTCAACATCATTCAAGTAGCCGATTTGGTGCTTCCTGATAGCGATACGGAGTTTGAAGAATACACGACGATGGAACTTTTATCTGTCGCCATGCTTATTGTCATCAGTACGTTTGCTTTAGATTTGATCCATACCGACAGAAGTCGCTTTAAGATTGTGGATTTAGATGAAGCATGGTCGTTCTTGCAAGTAGCACAAGGAAAAGCTTTATCCATGAAGCTTGTTCGAGCAGGTCGTGCCATGAATGCAGGCGTCTATTTCGTAACCCAAAATACCGATGACTTGTTAGACGAAAAGATGAAGAACAATATCGGATTGAAGTTTGCCTTTCGTTCCACAGATTCTAATGAAATCAAAAAGACACTCGCCTTCTTTGGGGTCGATCCAGAAGACGAAGCCAACCAGAAACGGCTTCAAGAACTAGAGAACGGACAGTGTTTAATACAAGATATTTATGGGCGTGTCGGTGTGATTCAATTTCATCCCATCTTTGAAGAATTGCTTCATGCCTTTGACACTCGCCCGCCAAAGCGAAAAGAGGTGGAAGATGATACATGAAGTCACATGTAGCTAAAAAATGGAAAACAGTCGGAAAAGTTCTTCTCTATATCCTTTTAGGATGTCTATTAATCGTCCTCTTTCTCGCAAGTGTCGGTACCGTAGTTCAAGCGACAGGGCTTGTGGATAACACTGTGGATAATGCCAATGAATACAGCCGCTATCCGTTAGAAAACTACCAATTAGACTTCTATGTCGACAACAGTTGGAATTGGTTGCCGTGGAACTGGACAGATGGCATTGGCCAACAAGTCATGTATGGACTCTATGCCATTACTAGTTTCATTTGGACAATTAACCTCTATATTTCTAATGCGACAGGTTATCTTGTGCAAGAAGCGTACTCCCTTGATTTCATTTCGGATACGGCGAATGCCATCGGACGAAACATGCAGACGTTAGCAGGAGTAAATAGACAAGGATTCCAAAATGAAGGCTTTTATGTGGGGTTTCTTTTGATCCTCATTTTAACGATTGGAAGTTATATCGCTTATGTGGGTTTACTTAAACGTGAATCCACCAAAGCAGTGAATGCCTTGATGAACTTCCTTGTGGTCTTTCTGCTCTCTGCTGGAGCGATTGCCTATGCCCCTGATTTAATTGGACGAGTAAATGACTTCTCTTCTGACATTAGTGAAGCCAGCTTGGATTTAGGCACACGTATTATCCTTCCGAACTCTAATACGGAAGGCAGCGATAGTGTCGACCTCATACGAGACAGTCTCTTCTCTATTCAAGTAAAACAACCATGGCTGCTTTTACAATACGGAACCAATGATGAAGAAGAGCTTGGCGAAGAACGAATCGAATCCTTACTCTCCACTAGTCCGAATGCAAATAATGGAGAAGATCGAGAAGTCCTTGTGATTGAAGAAATTGAAGAGCGAGACAACCCTCACCTTTCCATTACCCAAACCACGAATCGGTTAGGTGTGGTCTTCTTTATCTCTCTATTCAATATTGGCATTAGTCTCTTTGTCTTTCTTCTGACTGGGATTATGTTATTCTCTCAAGTCCTCTTTATCATCTATGCGATGTTCTTACCGATCAGTTTCTTGCTTAGTATGATTCCAGGATTTAGTCATATGTCCAAACGTGCCTTAACCAAACTTTTTAATACGATTCTGGCACGAGCAGGAATAACACTAATCATTACTGTAGCCTTTAGTATTTCCAGTATGTTGTATTCCTTGTCTGTCGGTTATCCCTTCTTCTTGATCGCGTTCTTACAGATTGTGACTTTTGCGGGTATTTACTTCAAACTAGGTGACTTAATGGGCATGTTTGCCTTACAAAGCAATGACTCTCAAAGTGTTAGTCGCCGTGTGATGAGAAAACCACGCATGTTGATGATGGCAAATATGCATCGCATGCAGAGAAAAATGACTCGCTCACTGGGTAGATCAGATAAACCGACGACACAGAAAAAGGATTCAGAGAACAATCAGAACACTCCTGATAACCAACAATCTCCCACTAGAAAAGCAAATCACCAACGTCCTACAAAAGAAACCCCGCCTACAGATAAGACTAACTCTTCAAAAATGTCTAAAAAGAATCAGAAGAACATGTCTCCTCCAACCCCGAGCAATAAAGAACGTCCAAACCAAAAGGAGATTAAATCTACTCAGAAGAATGCAAATCAATCTACTAAGAAAAAACAGACTCCTTCAAAGAAAAGAAAATCAGTGGTGGAACAGAAGAAACCATCAAATCGTCAAACACCTCAACAAAGAAAAAGTCGGAAACATACTCGTCCTCCTATTCACCGAAACAAACCGATTCTTAAACGAGAGCCTTCCTCTTCTCAGGCGACTCGAAAGAATACCTCGTATAAAGTGCCTACAAAACAATTCTCACAAAAGAAAGTCGTACCCAAAAGACCGATTAAACGAAAGGAGAAGAATAATCGATGAGACTTAAAATCCTTCTTCTTCCCTACCTTTTGTTTTTTTGCGTGAGTATTCTATTAGCTTTCTCAATTGTCCTTCTCTTTTCTGAAGAAGAATCAGGAAGTTCTAGCAACATCAATGTGGCTGGCACAAGCATCTCTCAAGAGGTGGAGACCCATAGAGATACTGTAGAACACTATGCAAGGGAATATGAGATCGAAGATCATATATCCATTCTGCTTGCCATCATTCAAGTGGAGTCAGGTGGAACAGGAGCGGATGTCATGCAAGCTTCTGAATCCTTGAATCTTCCACCTAACTCTTTGTCTACTGAAGAATCCATTGAACAAGGAACAAAGTATTTCTCTGAACTAATTCAATCTGTAGAAGAACAGGATTTAGATGTCGATACAGCCATTCAAGCGTATAACTTTGGCGGAGCCTTTATTGACTATGTCGCTGAACGAGGAAATGAATATTCCTTTGACCTCGCAGAAGCATTTGCCAGAGAACAAGCTGATGGAAATCAAGTCACTTACTCGAATCCTCTTGCGGTTGAAGAAAATGGTGGCTGGCGTTATAGCTATGGGAATATGTTTTACGTGCCTTTAATCCATCAATTCCTAAACACTCCTTCAGAAGGCGAATGGATCCGTCCAGCAGAAGGCATGGTGACTTCTCCCTTTGGCTATCGCATTCATCCAATCTATGGTGACCGACGAATGCATACAGGAATTGATATTGCGGGAAGCGGTCCGATTATAGCTGCTCGTTCTGGAACAGTTGTAGCAGCTTCTTATAACCGTGGCTTAGGCTACTTCGTTCAACTTGATCATGGCGATGGCTATCAATCGGTGTACGGACACATGCAGCCGAACTTACAAGTATCAATTGGAGATACGATTGAACAAGGACAACGACTAGGCACGATGGGAACCACTGGTACTTCTACTGGAGTGCATTTAGATTTCAAGATTTTGAAGGATGGCGACTATGTGGATCCTGCCCCATACATTGGCTTATAAATTGGAATGAAAGAAGGTTGACTCATGATCTTTAAGAAAAAAGAGAAACAGAAAGAAAATAAGAAACCCAAAGTTTCATCCATCAATCCACGAAAGAAACTTGTCCTCACACTTTGGGTATTTTTAGGACTGAGCTTTAGCTTTGCGATCTACAAACATTTCACTGCTATAGATACTCACACGGTAGAGGAAAGAATATATGTGGAGGAGCAACTTATTGATACAAACAGTGTAGAAAATTTTGTCCGAAACTTTGCGCAAGTCTATTATACGTGGGAAGCAGACAATGAAGAGTCCTTGGAGGAACGAAACAGTCAGTTAGAAAACTATTTAACCGAAGACCTCCATTCCTTAAATAGTGTCATGATTCCAAATGACGTACCTACCTCTTCCTCTGTACAGAATGTGCAAATATGGTCTGTTACAGAAAGCGAAGAAGACAATCAATATAATGTGATCTATTCTGTTTCTCAACGAATTACGGAAGAAGAGGAGGATGAACAAGTCATTGAATCTTTTTATGAAGTGACCGTATATGAAGATGAAGAAAAGAATGTAGTGATTATCCGAAATCCCACACTTACGACTTCTCCTACAAAATCTGCTTATCAACCCGCTCCTCTAGAAAATGACAATTCCTTAGATTCAGAAACTCGAGAAGAAATAGATGAATTTCTTTCAACATTCTTTTCCCTCTACCCTACCGCAAGCGAACGTGAACTCTCTTATTACGTAGAAGATGATGTGCTTCCAGTAATTAATCAAGAGTATGTCTTTTCAGAACTCATTAACCCTGTCTATATTCAAGAAGGCGAATATGTTCGAGTCTCTGTTTATGTACGTTACCAAGATGAGCGGACTCAAGCAGATCAACTATCACAATATGAATTACTGCTTTGCCAATCCGACACTTGGAAAATTAAAGAATAATTTAAGAGAAGCATATTTCAAATCAAGAATTAGTAAAAATATGCTTCTCTTTTATCTTTCGGTAATTACCACCAGATTTTTTTATTTCTGCCATAATTTATCATTTGGCGGGTATGCACCCTTGATGTGTTTGATAAACTCTTTACGTATTTGATTATTTAGTAACCTTAAATTTTGATAATTGTGAACATTTATACTCTTAACAATTTTATCAATGCTTTTCTTATTTAAGTTTTTATCATGAATAGAGTTGAATTCATCAACATACTTTTTCAACCTTGTATAGATATATATTTCTTTATCTTTCACATTTAGTGGATTAAACAAGCTAACTAGATTGAATCTCGATCTTAATTCTGGAGAAAAAACTTGCTCAAATTTCTCTTCTGGTACATTTGATGTAAAAACAAAAATATAACCATTTAGATTTAATGAGTCTCCTTGTGAATTAGTGGCATATCCTGTTTCTAAAACTTCAAGAAAGTAGTTAAACACCTTACCATCTGCTTTTTCGAATTCATCAATTAAAATTATTCCAGTATCAGAATTATAAATCTTCTCAAAGAGTTCGCCGGTTTCACTTCCAATATATCCTCTGGGACTTCCAATCAAACTATTCAATGATTCCTGACTACTATAATTACCAAAATTTATTTTTGCTAGTTGCTTCTTTCCACCCAACAATGAATGTAATGTTCTTGCAACTTCAGTTTTTCCAACACCCGACATTCCCATCAGAAATATAGAAAATATATCACTTTCACCTATTGAATTCAATATTTTATATTCCAAGAACTTCTCACCCATTGATTCCTTAAATCTATCGTGCCCTAGAATGTTTTTGGAAAAGTTACCTACTAATTGTTCTATTCCCTGTCTATTAAGATCTGTTATCTTCTTAACTATGTTACTTTCTTGTACTTCTGAAGGTTCTTTTTCACTCTTAAAATATTGAACATCTTCAAAAATAGTATCCATTTGATCTAATACATGCTTATCCGCAAAATCAGCAAAAAAAGTATGTTGGGATAATTCATTATTAACAATTCTTTCCAAAAAAAGCATATTATTAGACCCATTAAAAGATCTAAGATCAATTAATATCTCTTCTTCATAGTACTCTTCTATATCATCAATCAAATTATTTGTCGAGAAATTAAAAGCTTTAGAAATAGGAAGTAATTTTTTACCTTCTAGAACGATTTTATTTTTAAATTCTTCATAATCGTCTATATTAATTAATAATAGTCTACTCATCTCCTGTATCCTCACTTTTAATTTTAATATCTTGAAGCACTGCTATAGTATCCACAAAATGAAATTTTTCAATGTTATTATTAATTAAGTCTTTACCTGTCTTTTCTAAATCTTTCTCAGAGTATGATGAATTTTCATATTGTTTCTCTTCTTTCGTGTTTTCCCCAACATTTTGAAAGAAATCGAATGTATTTGTAAGGTCATTTCTGTTTACAACACCTTTATATACACCAACTAGGGAAATGTTTCCTATTAGCAAATCATCTACAGAATAGCTACTTTGAAATTCATCATTAAGAGGGATTTTGAAAAACAAACCTTCTTTATTTGTTATGTTGCAACATAACAAATAGAAGTAATCAGATAACATAGAATTTAATAATTTATCTGCATTCAAAGACATTCCTTCAACCTTGAAACCATCTATATCCCTAATTGATCCAGGTCTCATTGCTTTGGCTGCTCGAACGTTTTCTTCGTTTAAAATATATAATTGCAGCTTATCTAGTTTGATAAGCTCACCCTCTGTTTTCTCATTTAGCTTTTTCAATTCTGTATCCACTGCAATCCTTAGGATACTGTTTAGCAAAATAGAGTTTGAATGAATTACTCTAATATTGTGATTAATAGATTGAACAGATCCTTCCTCACTCTTCAATTCTACGTTCCCTTTTAACGCAGCTTGGATTCTTCCTAAAAGAGTATTCCCTAGTGAAGTATTTACTTCTCCTTCTAGTGATTTTGTTGATCCATCTTGTTTATTCTGGCTGGTTCTTTCCTCTTTCGATTCAATTATTTCATTGTCTTTAAGCATAGCTATTTCAAATGCCTTACTATAATTCAAATAATAAATATTAAACATACGGTATTCCCCCTATAGTTAATTGTTTTAATTACATCTATGTTCTATATCTTTCATTGTCTAAATAGTACCACTCTCGCCCCTCCAACGCAAATGTACGTTCCCAAATGTTTTGTTAATTATATTAAAAAATGCTTTACTTTAGCAGAGTTCCCTAAAGCAAGGCATTTTTGTCTATTAATAACTTAAGATAGTTTATTTAACTTACTTAGTACACATTCTATATCTGTCATATCTAATTCTTTATTTATTGATCGTAAAACATCATACTCTCTATCCAATGTATAAAGTAAAATCTCATACTGAGATTCATAAATCTCTTTCAATTGAGCTACTTCCTCATCAAGCTCATGATTTCCTTGTTGAAGTTTTTCCATGAGTCCATTTATCACATCATACATATCTGGAAAGGGTAATGTTTGATTCGTTCCCCAACTTTGAGGAATAATTGAATCATCATAGGCTTTAATTGCGACTCTTGTGTAGACTTCCTTATCAAATAATTGAGCCATATAATTTTGATCCAGTTCTTGGATACTTTGCAATGCTTCACTAGGATCCCCCTTTTCTAATCCTTGGAGAAGATCTTCTATGATTGTTACATACTTGTATGGCTGTGTATGCCCAATTATGTGAGAATCAAATGCATTCAGCTTAATTATATTCTCTTGAATTTGCTTGTTTATGTGAAGTAATCCTTGATTTAATTCACTAGCAGATTCAACTATACTTTCCAGCTTTTCTTCTGAAATTCCGTTCTTTTTAGTTTGTTCAAACAATTGATTTGCTTGTAGAATCGTTTCATACTTTGCTTTCGATTTTTCATAAAAGGTTTCACTTTCGCTTTTCATTTCTTCAAACTTCGAATAGAGACCTTTTAACCTTTGTTGATCTATTTCATCCCAGTAGGAAGACGCGTAAGGCGTAAAATCGAAAGGTGCGATCAGCGTTTGGTCAAAAGCTATATTCAACAGTCCGAAAATCTTATTGTTGAAATCAAATGCTTCTGGTTCATATCTATCAACATTGTCATATTGTGTATGATCATAATTTTCGAATGAGTCAGGATCATCGCCTCCCCAATGCACAGACACATTACCGAAGGTTGGTACTCCTGCATTAGCAAACACGATATCATCTGCCATTGCTGTAGGGATTTCATAAAAATCATATTCAAGAGGTAAATCGAATTTTTCTACAAATGAAGCTAATGCCTCTCGGTAAATTCCTGTTCCTACAAGAATAAAAGCGCCTAACTGATCTAATGCTGTTAACTCAAAGTTACAATAAACTAGGGTATTTGATACCCATTCAGGATGATCAGATACAATCGCATGAGCTCCCCCTAAAAAGGAGTATCTTGTGTCTGCTAGTCTGCTTTCTTCCGCACCATTTGTGACAAAAATGATGGTGTTTTCTGGTTGGTATCCTGAATCAATCATTGCTTTTGCAATGGTCAGTTGACTACCTAAAGAGGAGGCATTATCTTGAAAACCATCCCAGAATGCATCATAGTGTCCACCAATAATGATATATTTTTCAGGATTTTTCCCAATTATTTTTCCATGAACATAATATGCCTCTGCTTCACGGTCAATGGTTACATCTATTTTAATCAATCCTGTGAGTGGGGTATTTTTCTTAGATAATGATCGTAGCTTATCTCCGTCACCTTTATTCAGGATAACGGCAGGGATATTCAGTTTTCCTAAAATATCATGGATTGTAATGAGGTCGTCTTTATACGTTCCAGCACCCCCAACGACTGTAGCAATGACTGCTTTTGCTCCTCGAACTTCCGCTTGAGTGAATAACGTATTGTACCAGAAGCTATGAGTGGCGTCTGTATCTACTAAGACAATTTTATCTTTCACATCTACATTCTCATAGTTTGGTGCGGTTCCATCCCCTACATAGATAATCTCTCCTTCTAGACCTTCAGGTGATGTTCCCTCTAAACAGGTAAATGAACCTGCTTCCATTAACGGTAAGGTTTCTTCAGGTGTAGAAACGGAAACACTTGCTCCTTTAAATTCCCAAGCGTCTACTGGAAAGCTTTCTTTTGTTACTTCTTGTAAACCGATGTCTTTCATCTCTTGTTCTATCCACTGAGCAGCTTCATGTTCAGCTTGTGTTCCTGACGTACGAAAACCGAAAGAATTGGTTTTAAATTCAAGCAACTTTTTCGCTACTTCAAATCCATAATCTGAATCTACCTCGTTAATATACTTCTTCTCAATAGTAGATAATTTTTGTTCATTAATCATTTAAATCTTCCTTTCCGTTCATTATTATTACTATAATGGTGGCTCACATTAGCTCATTCATAAAATTTTATTTTCTAAGTTAAATCCTTCGCTCTGAAATACCCAAGCGGATATTTTTTCAAAAACAGTAAACCTATAAAGAATGCGCTGACTTCAATGAATACGAAAGTGAGCCAAAGGCCTGTGTCTCCAAAAATGAGGGGCAGAACAATCAATCCAAATGCTGGCGCAATAACCGTTCGATAAATCGTAATCACACCAGAACGTACAGGATCGTTTAGAGATGTGTAGTAGGTCGCTACAAAAGCATTGAACCCTGAAAATAAGAACGACAGCGAAAAAATCATTAATATTTCAGAAGCATGATTGATAACGACTTGTTCTGTAACAAAAATTTGGGCAATTTCTCCTGAAAATAGAACTGATAGCCCAGTTAATACGATCCCACAAATAAAACTAATTTTTATTGCAAGGTTTCGTGTTTCTTTTACTCGTTCATAAAGTTTGGCTCCAAAGTTATAACTTAATAAGGCTTGGTTCCCTTCAGCTATTCCATATCCAATCGAACGAACGAATTCAGTAACCTGCATAGAAACAGCAAATGCAGCCACTCCTGATTCTCCTAAACGCTGCAAAATCATCACATTGACAATGGCTCCAGTAAGAGCTGCTGTGATATTTGTCAAAAATTCTGAGAAGCCGTTATAAAAGATCCGTTTAATCTGAATAAAGCGGAAAGTAGGAAACTCAAAATTCCAAGTAGATTTAGAGATAATCACAACCATACATACTACAAATGTAATAAATTGAGATAGCCCTGTAGCAATCGCTGCTCCCCTCATTCCTAACTGATAATGCGCCACCAAAAGATAATCAAGAAAGATATTAACTAATGGACCTAAAACCATACTTAGCATTGCAAGGTACGGTCTTTCATCTAACTTTATAAACGCACCTAAGGCAAAACTTAATAAAAAGAACGGAACAAATACACCCATATGTTGTCCATATTCTGTTATTAACTCTACCGATGTTTCACTTGTCCCTATCCACCTCATTAATCGTGGCACAAACGAATGAATGAATATTCCTCCCAGCACTCCTAGAATAACTAGGAGTACTGTTGTTACATTGAATAAGTTATTACTCTCTTTGGTGTTGCCTGCTCCTCTTTCAATTCCTGCTAGGGTAATTCCACCTACCGCAATCATATAAGCAAATCCAGCTAAAAATATGATAAACGGCATGACTAATGTTAATGCAGACAATCCTTCAGCCCCAACATATTGCCCGATAAATATTGAATCGACAAAGTATGCAATGTTTTGGGTAATCAACATAAAGATTGACGGCAAGGTGTAGTACCAAAATAGTTTAGATATTTTTCCAGTTTTTAGTGTCTGCGGTGATTTCTCCTCCATAGTTTGTTTTCTCCTCAAAAGTTATCTTTTCATTTTTATTATCTTCTTTAATAAACAATCACTTACTTTAAGATACTGTCCCTTTATAAATGTAATATTCGATTGTTTTATCTACTGGCTGCGGAATGTAGCGTTCTACGGCAGTTTGTCGTTTCAACCCCTTATGCTCATAGAAGCCAAAGTTACATGTTGTATCTGTATACAAAAAGAACTTTTCAATCCTTTTTTCTTTCATTTGATCTAAGAAATACTTAAACAGATTAGAACCAATCCCTAATCCTTGAGCTCTTGGACTAACTGCAAACAATGCAACTTCCGTATCAAAAGACTCATTCAAACTGTTTAACATTTCTTTGTTGTTGACCATTGTTCCATATCCTTGATGTTTTAACAGGCTTCTACCTTCTTTAGAAAGGCACAATTGAAAAGCATGCCATACAGCTTTTAGAAAATAGAATCGATCTTTAAACTGTTTATCCTTCCCTTTTACATCAGCGATAATCACACCCAATGCTTCTCCATCTACTTCAGCTACTCTCGCAAATGTTTTTCGGCTTAGCTCTGAATAAAGAAAAAGATGAGCGAAATGCCTGGCTACTTTCTTTGAAAATATTTTGTCGTAATCCCAACTTTCAATAATCACTCTCACAAGTGCTTTGACATCTTCTTTTTTAAATGCTCTGTATTGTACTGATTGTTTCATTTTGCATCCCTCCATATTTTTTGAACATCTTTACTATAAACTGTACAGTTACTGTATAGTCAAGCATATGATTTATTCACTACTTTATGTTTTTAAAAGTTGTTCACAAATAGAAAATATTGATGCATAAATAAAAAAACATGTACTCACGTTTAGCAGAAATTCTTCCACTAAATAGTAAGCACATGCTTCCCAATATTATTTGTTCTCTTAATTCTTGTCTTTTATTTTAACTTGTATCTCTGTAATCGCTTCTTCCTGATTTTCTAACACTGTTTCATATATTGCCTTTTCATAAAAGTAACCTTCTAACGCATAATTGTGTTCTTTACAATAATCTAGTATCCTTTTGTACCCTTCATACGCATCCTCATCTCCCTTAAACGAAACACTCAAATATTCCCCTTCGGGCTTGATGACGGTGTCTTTTTTCTTTTTTGATGTCGTTAAAAATATATAATCGTAGTTATCATTATAAATATCTTTCTGTTTTTTCTTATGATCAATCATTAATCCATATTCGTTATTTGCAAATAGATAATCCGCTTCATTCCTTAGCAGTTCATACCCTTCTTCAATGACTCCATTAAAATCTTTATTCTCAATTGATGTACTGCATAGGATGTATTCCTGTTTCAATTCTAAAATCTTGACCTGCAAAAGAGAATCATTGGTCACTTTAATTGCTTCAAGTTTTCGAGAGAGAATCTGTTTCATATCTGCAAGTTCTCTCATTCTCTTATCTGTTTCCTTAATTTTATTTTCCAACGAATAAGTAGTTTCTGTAATGCCTCCAGATAATACCTTCTGAATGTCTTTCAAGGGCATATCTAATTCTTTTAATGAAAGGATTACTCCCAAATCATACAATTGCTCTAGCGTATAGTATCGGTATCCATTGTCTTCTTTCTTCTTTGGAGAAAACAGCCCAATATTATCATAATATTGTAGCGTTCGTTTATTTATTCTTGCCAAATCAGCAAGTTCAGAAATTTTTAGATATTTTTTCCCATTCATAAGTTTCCCTCCTTGACTGTACAGTTACCGTATAGTTTATTCTTAAAATTGTCAACTAAATGATATCTATTTAAGGAGAGAAAAAATGATGAAACCAAATGTATCAATTATTGGAGCTGGCGTAGGTGGATTAGCGCTTGGTATTGCTTTAAAGAAGCTAGACATACATGCTGAAATATTCGAAACTTGGCCACCAGAACGAGTAGAGGAATCAAGTTTTGGAATGAATAGTAGTGGTGTTTATGCATTAAAAGAATTAGGGGTCTTAAAAAAAATACAGAATGCGAGTTATTCAGCTGACTATCTAAAAGCCTTTACTTTTGATCCTATTGAAGTTGGACGATTGAACCTTTTCCAAAGCGAAAAATATGAAGAACGAGCTATTTTTATTAAGCGGGCTGATTTGATTGAAATATTAACTGAGGAAGCAACAAATCTAAATGTTCCCATTCATTACAACAAACAATTTCTTGCTTATGAGGAAACGGATGATACTGTAACGGCACTATTTAAAGACGGAACCACTCACAAAAGTGACTTACTCATTGGTGCAGACGGTGTACATTCACCTGTGCGAAAACAAATGTATCCCAATCACCGATTAAAATTTGAGCATTCTTTTGGTTTATATGGAGTGATTTCCTCAAAAGATATTCCTGAAAGTATTCTTAGCCAAATGGAGAATACGGAACTTGTCTATTTCGGTCAAGGAACGAATATCTTCTTAACTTACAGTAACAGACAGTCAGAGTTAGATGTGAACTGGCAATCTACTGGATACGTCGAGCGAAAACTACCTGTTAATGCTTTTGAATTAAGAGATCAAGAAGACTTAAAACAAGACTTTATCCAGAATTATAACATTCAAGGTGATCTTGCAGAATTTGTTACGCGTAGTCATGGGATTATTCCTAAACAAGTCTTTACTGTTGACGGCTTAATCTCGTGGAGCAAAAATCGAGTAGCTGTTATCGGAGATGCCGCTCATGGAATTAATCCAAATACAGGATACGGAAGTTCTATTGCTTTAGAAGATGCTGTCTATCTCGCTTCCTTATTAAATAAACATGGACATGAAGATGCATTCTATTATTATGAGACAGATAGAAAAGATCGTGTAGATGCCATTATGGCAACTCTTGAATCATTCAATGTCAGCTATGGATTAGAGATGTTCGATTTCAGAAATGGCTTTGATATTGGAATGCTCGGTGAGTCGCAATTCGATCCAAATTATCAAGTGAAATTAAACGAGTAGTATATTCAAATTCAACTTTACTGGAGGAATTCAGATGATGAAAATCGGTGTCATTGTACTCAATGACGAAAATGAAAGTCTGGAAATGGCAAAAACGATGTTGCCTTTCTTAACTACGATTGGGAATTATGCTTTCGGGACATTTTTTGAAATAGTAAGCCTTACTGATTCAACGATTCCTGAAAACAAAAGAAAAGCTTTACAAGAAAAAGACGGCTATTTATTTGTGACACCAACTTTCTCGGATGAACAATTCGGTAAATATTCTGAACAATTTCGTTCTATTCGTGAAATTCTTGAAAACAAATCCGCAATGGTTGTTTGTTTCGGAAATAATGAAGAAAAACAACATACCGTAACAGAAATAAAAAAACAACTTTTAAACTATCAAGTTGCCTTGCCTGCTAAAGAAATTTTTTTACCGAAATACACGATTTTCGAGTGGGAAATTGATACAAAACTAGAAGAAACAATCAATGAAAGAGTAGAACAGTTTCTCTTATGGACAATGTCCATGCGCTATGCACGAAGTTTAAAAGAAAGGCTGGTTATATGAATATCTTTTATTAGTTCTATCAGGTAGTGTTATACATCCTTTTACTGAAATGAGAGGAGATACTATCATGACAGATTCATGTCCCTATTAAAACTATCGAACGTTTTCGTGAGTTTTTTAATCATGTTTATGAAAAAGACAATTTAACTTTCTTCCTTTTGCTCAATTGCTTAATGCAATTGGGCATTTTTTTATGTTTTTTTCACTTTGTACCTGAATTTACCCTCCTTTCCGTCGAGCTATTGTGCGAAAGGGGGAACAAAGGAAATTCATCACTCTCTTTCAAATCAAACGAAAGGGGGTGAGGATGATGAAACTCTCTGCTTTTCAAGAAAAGATCGTTAAAGAGTTTGATTATATTTGCAAGCTCACTATTAAGAACGAGCGAAAAGATTACTTTAAACATCTACAACGAATCTCTAGTAGAGAAGTATCTTTTTCTGAATTAGGAGAAAAAGCACTCAGCCACTTTAGTACTACAGATTTAATTCCTGGAGACTATCACACCTTTGTGATAAAAGGAATACCTATCAAAATAAAAAGTACCGCTTTGAGTGAAGCACTGAAAGAACTTACGAGTAGAAAGCGAGAGATTTTACTTCTTTATTATTTTATAGGCATGAACGATCCCGAAATCGCTAAACTCTTAAATCTTAGCGTATCAACTGTTAATGAGCATCGTTTAAATGCTTTAGAAACGCTGAAACATTATATGGAGGATGATTACTGTGAAAAATGATTATCCAAAAGTTCCTTTTGAAGTTATTACACAGGCATGTGACGGTGATGTAGAGGCCATTAACGAAATTATTGATAACTATAGTCCTTATATCGGAAAACTCTCTCTTCGTCCCATGAAAGATGAATACGGAAATACAGTAATGATTGTAGATGAAACTTTACGAGGCAGAATGCAGGTACAACTAATTAAAAAGATTCTCTCTTTTGAAATAAATTAAATCAACAATGACTTTGCACATCGTTCTTTGAAAATTACATATCTAGCAATCGAATACGTTGTCTTTATAAGAAGTTCAAAGAGATAAATTTGCATATTCCAATTAGGAGAGTAGGAGAATTTATACTCTAGTGTTCTGGCAAAACACTAGTAGATTTTCTTATAAAATAATGATACTCCCGTATAGCCACAGTCCGAGCAGTAAACCTGTCGCAGGCAATGGATACGGCTGGATGAGATCCATGCAGGGGTGAGACTCCCGTGAGCTTTGCCAAAGCTGTTCGATTGCTTTTATTAAATAAATTTGTATTAATTATTACTTTTGCTATAATTGTAGGCAAATATTGGAATATTCCTAGCCTACAATGGAAAGGAGTTATAATGATTACAGTCACTAAAAAAGACTTAGTTGAGCTAGGATACGGAAATTCTTTTGCAGCCGACATTATCAAACAATCGAAAGAATTAATGATTGAAAAAGGACATACTTACTATCATTCTAGAAAATTAGATAGAGTTCCTAGAGAGGCTGTTGAAGAACTTCTTGGTATTAAATTTGCGAATGAAAATACGCCTAATTAGTTTTGCACCTAAAGGAGTAAAACTATGGCTAAAGATCCGATTAAAAAAGCAAAAAATGGAACATATTATTTTCGTGCAAATTTAGGATACGATTCAAATGGTAAAAAGATTCAAAAATATCGTAGTGGGTTTAAAACGCAGAAAGAAGCTCGGGAAGAATACTCTAAATTGTTATTAACTGATCCCGAAGAGTTAGTTAATAACAAAAATCAAATGTTCTTTAAACAATATACTACAGAACTTTTTCTTCCTTGGTACAAGACAAGAGTGAAACAGCGGACATACGATAATCGTGTATCCTCAATCTTAAAACACTTCTCTTACTTTTATAAACTACCAGTTGCTGAAATTGAACCCTTGCATGTACAAAAATGGCAATTAGAACTCTCTAAAGATTTGAAATCTTCTTATGTTCGAGCAGTTCAAGGATTATTCTCTATAGCAATGGATCGAGCAGTAGTTCTTGGTTTAGCAACTGAAAATCCTGCTAAAATTGTTGGGAATGTAAAAAAACAAAAAGCTAAAATTGATTTTTGGACAAAAGAAGAATTCGAAAAAGTTCTTTCCTTCATCTATAAAGAAGATTTTTATCAACATTTTTTGTTTATCACTTTATGGCTTTTGTTTATGACAGGTATGCGAATTGGAGAAGCTACTGCCTTGCAATGGGAGGATATTGACTTCGAAACTGGTGTCCTTTCTGTTACGAAAACTCTTTATTATAAGAATCAGAACCATTATCGCTTCACCAATCCAAAAACTCGGTCAAGTATCCGTCAAATAACGCTTGATCAATCTACACTTAAATTTTTAAAAGAATGGCAAGACATTCAACAGAATATTTTAAAAACTGATTTTATATTGAGTTACAATGGGATTCCTACCCAGAAGCATACGATAGCTCATGCGATTGGTCGTTATTCAAAAATGGCGGGTGTCCACCGTATTAGAATTCATGGATTACGTCACTCTCACGCTTCTCTTTTAATTAGCATGGGAGAAAATCCATTGATTATTAAAGATCGTCTTGGTCATAAGGATATTGAAACAACTCTAGGTACGTATGGTCACCTTTATCCTAATACTAATTTTGAGGTAGCGCATAAACTAAATGGTGTCATTGACTTTAAGACAGCTCATCAAAATTTTGATGAATCCCCGAGAAATCAACACACCGTTAACTACCTTAGACGTGAAGATCCAGAAAAAGTGCAATGAAAGTGCAATGGGCAAAAGAAAAAGAGCTAAAAAGCCCAATATTAAAGGCTTTTTAGCTCACTTGCTACTATTCCCACTCAATTGTAGCAGGCGGCTTGCTCGTAATGTCATACACTACTCTATTAATGTGATCTACTTCGTTCACGATACGAGTCGAGATTTTCTGCAAAACATCAAACGGGATTCTTGCCCAGTCTGATGTCATGCCATCGATTGAGGTTACGGCACGGATTCCGATTGTGTAGTCGTAAGTTCTACCGTCTCCCATTACCCCAACGGATTTGAAGCCGGGTAATACGGTGAAGTATTGCCATACGTCACGTTCTAGTCCTGCATTGGCGATTTCTTCGCGTAAGATCGCGTCACTTTCTCGGACGACTTCCAGCTTTTCTTCTGTTACTTCGCCAAGTACACGAATCGCTAGTCCTGGTCCTGGGAATGGTTGGCGCCAGACTAAGCTTGATGGCATGCCTAATTCTTCTCCTAGTGCACGGACTTCATCTTTAAATAGAGTATTCATTGGTTCAATCAGTTCGAACTGCATGTCTTCTGGCAATCCACCTACGTTGTGATGTGATTTAATCGTTTGTGCAGTGGTTGTTCCGCTTTCAATGACATCTGTGTACAGCGTTCCTTGTGCCAGGAAGTCGATGCCTTCCAGTTTTGTCGCTTCGTCATTGAAGACTTCGATAAACTCATTTCCAATGATTTTACGTTTTTGTTCTGGATCACTTACGCCAGCTAGTTTGCTCATGAAACGCTCTTTGGCATCAATACGAATCACGTTCAATCCAAACTTGCCTTCTAAGCTTTCCATTACCTGGTCACCTTCGTTTTTACGCAGTAAGCCGTGGTCTACAAAGATACAAACCAGTTGATCACCTATCGCTTTATTTAAAAGGACACCAGTAACACTTGAATCTACTCCACCTGATAATGCCAGCAGGACTTTTCTATCGCCGACTTGTTCTCGGATTTTATCCACTTCAAGGTCAATGAATTGTCCCATGTCCCAGTTACCTTCAAAGCTGCAGACGTTGTAGGCAAAGTTGCGCAGAATTTCATTTCCGTGTTCTGTGTGACGAACTTCTGGATGGAATTGTACTGCATGGAAGTTTTTCGCTTTGTTTTGGATTGCTGCGATCGGGCAATGCGGGTTAACGGCTGTTACTTCAAAACCTTCAGGCAGTTCTGTAACGTAGTCTCCGTGACTCATCCAGACCGTTTCTTCTTGTTCTAAAGTCGTAAACAATTCTGCTGCACGGTTCTTGATTTCAAGTGTCGCTTTACCATATTCGCGGGTACCAGCAGGTTCTACTTTCCCACCTAAGTTGTGTGCCATCAACTGCATTCCGTAACAGATTCCTAAGATTGGAATCCCTAATTCAAAAATTTCAGGATCAATTGAAAAAGCTTTTTCATCATAGACACTCATCGGTCCACCAGAAAAAATAATCCCTTTAACGTTGGAATCTTTTAGTTCTTGGGCTGAAACAGTATGTGGTAAAAGTTCTGAGAAGACGCCAAACTCTCTAATACGGCGTGTAATTAACTGGTTGAATTGACTACCGAAATCTAGGACAGCCATTTTTTCTACTTGTTGCGTAATGGATTCGCTCACTAAATCTACACCTCTATTTTAAATTTTAAAGACTCTTTTATCGAGCCGTTACGTAATGATTTTTACTAGTGTATCATGATTGTTCGCTTTTATGTACCATAATTTCACTTTTTCACCGTTTTCTTTCTAAAATTAAAGAAAAGACAATCATCAAAAAAATGACTATCCTCAAGAAAACCTATTAAAATACGTACATCATACTTATTAAAAGAACTAGTTTATCCCAAAACACGAATAATCATTAGATTTCTAAAGCCTCTAAACCGTATTCAAATAGCGAACAAGGAAATTTTTACATTTGATCATCTACCAAACCGCATGAACGCCAACTTAATATAAAAAACCAGTATTCATAATTTATGAGTACTTACGCATGATTCTTACAATATCAAGTCCATATTTATTAGCCTTAGTTTCTCCAAATCCTTCTACTGCTAAAAGGTCATCTTTGGTTATAGGCATCTTTTCAACTAAAGCTTCTAACTGCTTATTAGTGAAAATAGTGTACGCCTTAAAGTTTTCTTCACGACTCTTATTTAAACGATAAGTTTTTAACTCTTCATATAAATTTGTTTTATTTACTGGCGCTGCTTTTTGCATTACAGGCATAGGCTTGTCTTCAGACTTATGGCTAACGACTTTTTTGGTAATTTGTTGATTCGTAGTCACTTTATAGGGTTCGTACTTTTTAGTATAATCTTTTACGTTATCTTTATGTACATCCTTATATGATTGTGCCCACATCAACATATCTTTGTCAGAAATTGCTATTCTATTCGATTGATTATAGGTATCTTTTATGTATTTTACTAATTGATCTGCCTCCTAGTACTACCTTTCGACATGTGTAACAAGGATTAACATTACCAATATTTCAACTTAAAAAAATTCATCCAGTTATAACAGAATCGTTAAAAGAGTGGTAAACTATACCTATTCATATCAACCAAAATGAAAGAAGGAAGAAGAAATGACTCAAGTTAGATTAACTACACTCACTACTAAAGGCGGTTGCGGCTGTAAGATTGGTCCAAGTGATTTACGTGACGTGCTTCATCAACTTCCGGTACAAAACAGCAACCCCAATCTTCTTGTCGGTTTAGATACAGGAGATGATGCGGGTGTCTATAAATTGACCGATGATCTAGCTATTGTGCAGACTGTCGATTTCTTTACACCCATTGTGGATGATCCATATGATTTCGGTCAGGTTGCAGCAGCAAATGCTTTGAGTGATGTCTATGCAATGGGCGGAAAACCAATCACTGCACTGAATATTGTAGCTTTTCCCATTCATACATTGGATAAAGCGATTCTTACGGATATCTTACGCGGTGCAAGTGATAAATTAAAAGAAGCAGATTGCGCTCTAGTTGGTGGTCACTCAATTGATGACCAGGAACCGAAGTTTGGTCTTGCGGTCACGGGTACAATCCACCCTAATCACATACACACAAATGCCGGAGCTAAAAAAGGCGATAAATTGATCTTAACAAAACCAATCGGCGTTGGAATTTCGACTACAGCGATTAAAAGGGAATTATTAACATCAGAAGAAACAAAGCGTGTAACTCAAGTAATGACCACACTTAATAAATCAGCGGCTGAAGTTATGAACCAATATAATGTCCACGCATGTACTGACATCACGGGCTTTGGTTTATTAGGGCATCTTACTGAAATGGCTACCGAAAGTCATCAAGCCATTACCATCAAAAAAGACGACGTGCCAGTGTTAGCCCGTGTTCGTGAGTTAGCGGAACAAGGTGTCATTCCTGGTGGTTCACGTAATAATTTAAAACATGTACAAAACGTTGTTCATTTTGAGGATCATCACGATGAGATCGACCAGCTTATTTTAGCTGATGCCGTTACCTCCGGAGGACTACTGATGGCAGTAAGTGAATCAGATGCGCCATCCTTACTCGAAGCACTTCAGCTCATAGGAATAGATGCTAAATTGATTGGTGAAGTCTCCAATGGTGATGCTGGTCATATTTATGTTAAGTAAGGAAGGATTCGTTTTATGCTAACTAATATTACACCGCAAGAGCTTTTTCAATCAAAAGAACAAGGGAAGACCATAGTGGTCGATGTTCGTGCACCAAAAGAATTTGAAGAAGCAACCATTCCGGGTGCAATCAATATTCCTCTCTTCACTGATGATGAGCGGGCACAGGTTGGCACACTCTATAAGCAGCAGGGACAGGAAGCGGCAAAAGACCTTGGTTTAGAGATCTTTTCAAAAAAATTACCTGCCTTTATTCAGGAATTCAAGCAACTAAAGGTCCCTGTTACCGTTTTTTGCTGGCGCGGAGGTATGCGCAGCAAAACTGCTGCAACAGTCCTGGATTTAATGGGGGTTCCTGTTAATCGTTTAACTGGCGGGATCAAAGCTTATCGTCAATGGATGCAAGAACAACTTGATACCCTGTCTATTCCATCATTATATGTCTTGAATGGTCACACCGGAAACGGGAAAACTCTCGTTCTTCACCAGCTTAAAGAAGAAGGTTATCCTGTTATCGACTTAGAAGGTATGGCTAATCATCGCGGCTCGATATTCGGTCATATTGGATTAAAACCAAATAATCAGAGAATGTTTGATCTGTTATTGGGCGAAGCTTTATTACGCTATCAAAACGAACCGTTCATACTGATTGAAGGAGAAAGCAATCGAATAGGCAAAGTCATCATACCAGAGCGCTTTTATCAACTTAAAGAAAAAAGCCCTCAGCTGTTTATTCATCTCCCAATAGAGGAACGCGTAAAAAATATTCTAGCGGATTATTCACCTCATGACTATCACGATGAGTTTGTTGAATCTTTTAAGAGAATCAAACGTCGCATACATACACCTGTAGCAAATGCGACTGATAAATTACTTGAACAGAAAGATTATCCACTCGTAGTAGAGAACCTTTTGACGCATTATTATGATCCTCGGTACACGCACTCATCTGCATGTTCCGAAGATTTAAGTACATTGATCGAAGTAACATCTGTAGAAGATGCGCGGGAGAAAATAAAGCAGTTACTTCCGTTAAAACATTAGCTTTATCATAATCATTTAAATATGTAAATATTCGTCTGAGAATTGAGACTGATCTAATAGATTTAATAAAAAGCTATACCTGAATCAGAAGCCTATCTTTCTTCTGTTTAGGTATAGCTTAGTTTTGATTTTATATGACTTTTAATTCAGGGGAGAAAAACAAGTCAGTTATTTATTAACCTTTATTCGTTTTATATACTTAGCTTATTCATTTGTCGTTGTTTCAGACTCATCCTCTTCTGGTGGTGTTACGCCTTCAGGTGGGGTCATTCCTCCTGAAGGTCTTTCTCCACCATTACCACCACCGGGCATTTGACCTCCACCCATACCAGTAGCTTCTTGTTCAGTCGTTGCTTCAAGTTCAGCTAACACTGTTCCACTATAATAATCTGCTGTGTCGTATATTCCATTATTTGCTTCACCAGTCAATCCATCAATCATTGAAATTGTATATGTTTCACCTTCCACTAGGTCAGCAGATGAATATACTAGAGACTGACTATCTTCTTGAAGTTCAAAAGTGAAAATTACTTCGTTATTTGAATTTGCTATTTGAATCACGTCTCCTTGTGTTAGTGATAAATCCGTTGTGAATAAGCTTGGTTGTTCAGATGTAGCTGAAGTTGCCATTGCCATCTGTGAGCTGCCATTTACGATCAATGTGCCGCCGGAAACATCAAAGCTGCTATCATAATCCAGTCCTCCATTTCCTCCGCCTACTGGTCCATTAACAACCACTAAACCATTCGTCATTTCTATGCTTCCATTACTGTCAATGCCATCGCCCTCAGCGTTGACGATCACTTCTCCACCATTTATGTTTATAGTTGCCGTTCCAGACTCACTAGCTGCATTTAACCCATCATCAGAAGTATTAACTTCAATCGATCCATCATTAACAGTTAAAGCAGCACTTTCAAGTCCTTCATAGCTTGTTTGGACTAAAATATTTCCATCTTCGATTGTTAATGCGGTATTTGCATGAACAGCATCATCTCCGGTAGAAATATCATAATTTCCTCCGTTAACTGAAATTGTCCCATCAGAATGAATGGCGTCATCTTGACTATCAATGACAAACTCTCCACCATTCAAAACCATTGTCCCCGTTGCTTTGATTCCTTTTGCACTTGTCGATTCTTCTGTGTCTTCTTCTACATCAGTAGCATTTTCATCTTGTGACCAGCTGCCCCAGTCATTCACTGCAGTTTGCGTCTCAGCATTTGCACTGCTACCATTTGTTGTAATATTGAATTCTCCTCCGTTGATTTCCAGATCGGTCTCTGCCTGGATACCATCTCCTGAAGCATTCAAATTAAATGTTCCATCTTCAATAAGAATATATCCTTGACCTTCGTCTGTGTCGTTTGTAGACTGAATGGCATCTTTTTCTACTGTAATATCAAATGTTCCCCCGTGAATAACGATCGAGTCACGTCCTTTGATTCCATCTTGAACTGAATCAATCGTGTAGTCCCCGTTTGTAATCGTTACATCATCTTTACCTTTTATGGCATTTTTATAGTTCGCTGTAATGGTCAGACTACCAGAGCCGTTCAATAATAAGTCATCATCACTGAATAAAACTGCATCTGGTTCATCTCCTTCTTCATTTTCAAATGTATACTCTGTTCCGTCTTCTAAAGTATTTTCCACTCCAGCTGCCAGCGTAATGATCGTCTTATCAGCATTGACGCCGTAGATGGCCGCTCCTGTTTCATTGGTTATTGAAACTCCATTTAAAACAATGTGTACTTCTGCTTCATCTGCTGCTTCAATTCTGATTTGCCCGTTAGTTAGAGTTCCTTCTAGGACATACGTACCTGCTTCGGTAATCGTTACAATATCTTTACTGACTGCTGCTCCAGAGCCCTCGACTGAGGAAGTACTATCCTTTAACGTGATGACCGTACTTGTTGCCAGGTCCCATTCTTCATCTTCAGCTGAAACCTCCGTAGAATCCAATCCTAATGTGTCAACCGATACTTCTTCTGTAGTTCCTTCATTTGTTGTATTTGAATCAGTGTCAGTATTCGAACTAGCTGTTGTTTCTGTACAAGCAGCTAGAAAAAGTAAAGCACTAGCTAACACTGTATATAGCCTTTTTTTAGAATAAAATTTAAAGAATTTTTCCATTTTCCCCGCTCCTCATATTTTTATTATGCATTCAGCTCTCCGTTATAGCTGACTAATGATGCATTTAGTACTCCTTCAGTAGCAAACAGTTCACTCATGAAGGCTGTATCGTTTTCTTTGATTTTAACTTCATAAATCAGTTCTGGCTGTCCATTGACTAATGTTTTCGATTTCAGTTTCAAGCGATTGATCTGTTTTCTTAAGACTTCATTTGCTGCTACTTCCGCTGTTTCATTTTTCAGATCCAGCATTAAAATATAAGATAGTTCTTTTTCTTTGTGTAAAGTAAAGACAAAAAGTACCGCTGCAATAAAGAATGAGCCTCCGTATGCAAGCACATAATACCCTGCCCCCAAAATAATACCTACGCCTATAGACCAGAACAGGAAGACTAGATCGAGGGGATCTTTTATAGCCGTTCTAAATCGAACGATCGATAATGCCCCAACCATTCCCAGAGATAATACAACGTTTGTAGTTACTGCCAGGATGACGAATGTTGTTAGCAGGCAGAGCATGACCAGCGAAGTATTGAAAGGGGTTGAGTACATAACCCCTTTAAATGTCTTTTTATAAATATAATAGATACATAGCCCAATTATTAAAGAGGAGATAAGAGCAAAAATGGCATTGAGAGCTGAAAATTCGCTCATTTCTTCTAAAAAGCTGTTTTTGATAATTTCTGTGTAAGATAACATTTTTCATTTCTCCTTTGATATATTTATTAATTTAAGTTGTCAGCATTCTTGAAATCATGTATTTCGAATGACCACATGAAGTCGTTTCAGCTATCTGTACCAGTTCTCTGATCCATCCTGGTAGATAAGTATCGTATTTGACTTCCAGTACACATGCTACGTCTGATTCTCTATGCATAACTGCTTCAGGTTTCAGAAAATCATGTACTCGATTAGAAGCTTTCATATTGTAGTCAAGTGTTACACGGGTGTTGCCCATTTTGTAAGCAAAGGCTTCGCGATCATATGCAACGATTACTTTAGGCTTCAACAGCTTTGTTCTAGCATTTACATAAAAGTCCTGCTTCAGTGGATCTTGTGAATCTTTTAAAAAGAAGATATCTCCTTTTATCATTTTTTCTGCTTCGTCTTTTGTCAGCATCGTGCTGAGTTTATAACCTGCATTGTATTCTTTTACTTTCTTTTCTAATCGAATAAAATTTAAGTTCTGGTTATAATACCTGATTCGAAATTTCTCTCTTACAGCATTCCCGTCTTGATTATCGTAGTATGCTTCATCTTCAATGTTGTCAAAGTACAAACTTGAGATATGATAATGCGTTCCTATCACATGTTCATCATGAGGAAGGAGTTTCCTCAATCTTTTCATTAAGATTTGCTTGGATAATTCGGATATTTCATGTTTGTATTCATGCCTGTAAAATTTTTCTTCCATATCGTTTTCCTCCTTCTTTTCTTGTCCATGTGTTTATAATACGTGATTGCTATTTTTCATTCTCCGTAAATTTGATAGAAAATTGCGGTAAAAATACCGCAATTAAAAAATGATTTAGTAAACAAAAAAGTATCGAGTAATTCACCTTTTGTGAACTGCTCGATACTGATATAAGCTGCTTGAAACATTTAATTTATGTGGTTAACTAAGTTTATTTAGAAAAACTGTAAAAGTTGTCCCTGTTGAATTAGAAGATACTTCAATACGACCACCATATGAAGCAATGATGGCTTTTACGATTGAAAGACCAATACCATGTACGCCTTTTTTTCCAAAATAGAACCGATCAAATATATGAGGTAAATCTTTTTCACTGATTGCTTCTCCATCATTATAGACACTTAAAATAATTCTTTCACCTTGTTCTTTGCAAGTTATACGAATGGAATTTTCCGCATATCTTAAGGCATTAGAAAGTAAATTCTGAAAAGTTCGTTCTAACTCTCTTTCATCGTACTTATAAAGAACAGGACTTTCTGAAAAGTCATAACTCACCTGTATATTTTTTTCTTCAAACAGTCGCTTATAACGTTCAGCTGTATAGGATAATGTTTCTCTTAAGTCATTGATACTAGTCAATCTATCCGGTGATTTGGATTCCAGCCTTGAGAGAAATAAAATATCTTCTACCAAATCTGTTAATTTATCTGTTTCTTTTTTAATTGTTTCTGCTCCATTTTTGTCTTCAACTATACCGTATTGGATACCTTCTGCTGTATTTTTGATGATCTGCAATGGGGTTCTTAATTCATGAGAAGCATTCTGGAAAAATGCCCGCTGCTCTGCATCATATTGTCTTAATTTAGTCGTTGTCTCATTCATGGCAAGTTTTAGTTCATGTGATTCTTGATCAGAAAATTCATCATTGATTGTATCATAATTTCCTTCGCCTATTCGTTTAGCGAATACTGCTAAACTTCTCATCGGATTCGATATGCGCAGAGAAATAAAATACGTTACGACCAAGGCTAATACAAGAGTTGTTAGCATGACAAAAAACAAGATAAGATTTAAGTAATTTTCAAGATTGTACAGATCAGTCATATTAATAAAGTAAACCGCCGTTTGTCCAGATTCACTTTCGTCTGCTGTCATTGTGTAATAATAGAGGTTATCATTCCAGTTTAACCTGGCATTCTCCACTTCCTCTAAGGGAACCTCAAGATTCTGTAAACCTTCCACAAAATTCCTGGAGTCAGTATCTTGTTGTATATTGACTGGGAAATCTGCAGAAAAAATGATTTGATAATCCTCAGTGATAAAAGCTCTATTTACTGATACAGCAAAGGCAGGATTATTATCTCTTATGATTTCATCATCGTTAATTCCGAGAGAATCTGTCTCCTCTCTTCTAGGTCCCATACTAATATTCTGACTGGACAAAGACAGTAGATCAGTAGCAGTTGTTTCAATATACTGTGTAAATAATAAATTAAAGATTAAAATTACAATAGCAAACGTTACAATCATTAAACTTGTTACCATACTCATTAGCTTGAACTGGATACTTTTTTTACCCGGCTTGGACTTTCTCATTTTCCTATCTCCTTCAGATTGAACCCATAGCCCCATACTGTCTCGATTTTAAATGAGGCGCCTTCCAGTTTCTTTCTTAGCCGTCTAATCGTATCATCACAAGCTCTTGTTTCAATATCCTTTCCGTATCCCCATATTGAATCCAGCAATTCTTCTCTTGAGACTGCTCGATCTTTGTTTTTCATCAAATACAAAAACACATTATACTCATTAGGGGTCAATTCTATGATTTCTTTGCCTACTGTAACTTTCATTGTTTTATAATCTAATGTTACATTCCCCAATACATAGGGTTCTTCATTTGTTTTGTTCTGTATTTGCTGATCCATTTTCACTCTTCTCAGCATTGCTTTGACTCTCATATTGAGTGCAATTGCACTAAATGGTTTAGTAAAGTAATCATCGCTCCCCAGATTGATACCAGTCGCATAATCCAGATCACTATCTTTTGCTGTTAATAAGATGATTGGTACCGCACTGATTTCTCGGATACTTCGAGTAATATCAAATCCACTAGATCCCGGCATCATCACATCTAATATAACCAGATCTGATTCTTCTCTCAAGAACGCTTCGAATAGTAGATCGCCATTTTCAAAATCTTCTACTTCGTAACCTTCACTCTCTAAAAAAGCTTTTACCGTTTTTCTGATGGTTGCTTCATCTTCAGCAATGTATATCTTTTCAGCCACTTTATTTCCCCCTATTCTAGTTATAGTATACAAGAGATTCTGAATAAAATTTACGTTAAAGTGTGGCAATCTTGTTAGAATCCTGTGGACATACAGTAAAAAGTACTTTTATTAAACAATCTATAACCTTGTTTAATAAAAGTACTTGTCTAATTACTATTTATCTCGTCAATTTCTTTTGAAAATCAATTAATTAATAAGAGACTTTTAAGTTAGATACGAGTTCTTCAGCTGATCTGAACAATGACTCAATGATTTCTTTTGCTGGACGGATATCTTTCATCATTCCTGTAATTTGTCCTGCCATTACTGATCCGTTTTCTACGTCACCTTCGTAAACTGCTTTGCTCAATGAACCTAAGGCAATAGCTTCTATTTCTTCTCGCGGAGCATTACGTTCTTCTAATTCTATAAATTTAGTCAGCATTTTATTTTTGATTGAACGAACGGGTGCTCCACTTCTACGTCCTGTCACCACTGTTGCAGTATCATTTGCATCCAATACCGCTTGCTTGAATTCGGGGGGAACTGGACATTCTTCCGCTGTCAAGAACAGTGTTCCAACTTGAACACCTTGTGCACCTAGTGCATACATCGCTGCTATACTGCGTCCATCGCCGACTCCTCCAGCACCGATCACTGGAATATTGACTGCTGAAACAACTTGTGGAACTAAACACATGGTAGTGGTTTCTCCAACATGACCACCAGCTTCTGTTCCTTCAGCAACGACTGCATCCGCACCAAGTTCTTCCATTTTTTTCGCTAATTTAACAGATGGTATGACAGGGATCACTTTTACACCATTTTCTTTAAAAGCAGGCATAAACCGTTTCGGCGTTCCCGCACCTGTTGTAACAATGCGTACACCTTCTTCGATCAATACATCCACTAATTCTCCACAGTTCTCCATCATTAACATTAAGTTAACTGCAAATGGTTTTTCTGTCATTGATTTACATTTTCTGATTTCTTCGCGTAATTGCTCTGACGTCATACCACCAGAAGCAATAATTCCTAAGCCTCCAGCATTTGATACAGCAGCTGCTAAATCAGCAGTTGCAATGCGTGCCATTGCACCTTGAAATATCGGATACTCTATTCCTAACAATTTACAGATACTCATATTCCATTCTCTCCTTAGATATTATTGATTTTCTAAAACTTGTTTATATTTCTGATAAAACTATATTTTTTCTTTTATTCAATATATATACGATATTTAATGCTAATCCACCCGCTGCAACTATTATGGCTACGTAAAAAGCGTTCGTAAAATCTCCATTAGCTGATGCAGCCATACTTGCTGCAATTTTTGGTGCAAAGTAAGCAGATACTGAGTATCCGATAAATACAATTCCATAATTAACCCCTTGATACCTTGGTCCAAAGTTTTCCATGACTAATGACGGGAATACGCCCATTACACCACCAAAACAAAGTCCTAATCCGATGATTCCTATTGTGAATCCAGCTGTTGAGCGGATAAATATCAGAACAAAAAAGGTCAAAATGATTACACTGTACATAATGTTAATTGTATTTGATCGACCTAACTTATCTGATATTCCACCCCATATTACCCTACCCAATGTGTTGCTCAAGGAATATAAACTAACATACCCGGCAGCTGCAGCAGCGGTTAATCCAAACATACTTTGACCAATTGGAGAAGCATTGGAAGCAATCATCAAACCTGAAAATGCCCCCATTGCCAACATAAACAAAATTAGATAAAAATTGACTGACTGCAGCATTTCTCTCCAATTATTATTTTTTAAATCTAACTTATTCGTATTTCCTTGAATAACAGGCATATTTTTAGGTATAAAGTCTTTTGGAGCTGCTTTGATAAATAAGCTGCACAAGAAACTAATCAGCGTATACGCAAGTCCCATTCCAATGAAAGTCTGGTGAACACCAACATTTTGAATTAAACTATTTGCGATAGGAGCGGCAATAATTGCTGCTCCGCCCATTCCTCCAGTAATCAGGCCTGAAGCTAGACCGCGTTTGTCAGGAAACAATCTAAGTGTATTATTTAAACAACCTGAATAAGCGAATCCTTGTCCAATCCCGCCCATTATTCCATAGTAAAAATAAAGCTGTACCAAGCTAGTTGCCGTCCCTGATAAAGTAAATCCTAGTCCAAATAAAATCCCACCAGCCATAATGCTCCATTTTGACCATCCTTTATCTGTTAGAAATCCACCTAAGATCATTGGAATCGGGCCGACGGCTGCATTGATTGCAAAGGCGTCCATGACATTTTCCATTGTCCATCCAGTATCAGCTGAAAGGGGACCAGCAAGAATGCTGAAAGCATATATAGCTCCCGTACACATTAATATTCCCATAGAACTAATTAAAACGATCCATCTGTTCAAATCTTTATGCATGAATGATCTCCTTTTCATCTTCTTTCGGGTTCATTACAATATCTTTTAATTTACCCCAGTGTTCTTCAAACATTGCTGAATCCATCTCTTTCAAATCTTTGCTGATGACTGGTTCAAATTCCATTTGGTCTAAGATATCTTTTTCTAAATCTACTCCTGGTGCAATTTCAATTAATCGCATCTTACCGTCTTTCAAGTCGAAAACTGCTCGTTCAGTCACATATAAGACTTCTTGTTCAACTTCATATGCATATTGTCCACTAAATGTTACTTGTTCGACATCTTGAATGAATTTTTTAGATTTTCCTTCTTGCAAGATTGTCAATTTTCCATCTCGGACCTCTTCTTTTAATCCACCAGCAGTAAAAGTTCCAGCAAAGACTAATTTTTTTGCGGCTTGAGAAATATTAATGAATCCACCACATCCAGAGACCCGGTTTCCAAATTTTGATACATTTACATTTCCATATTGATCGGTTTGAGCTAATCCTAAAACAGACAGATCTAGACCTCCTCCATCGTAATAATCGAATTGAGCATGGTGATCAATGATTGCTTCGCTGTTATAAGCATGTCCAAAGTTACTTAATCCAGCAGGTATGCCACCGATTGATCCCGCTTCGGTAGTTAAATACAATTTATCAGTAATTCCTTCTTCCGCAGCTACAATCGAAACATTTACAGGAATTCCTACACCTAGATTCAAGACAGCTTCTTGTTTCAATTCTGCTGCTGCACGACGTCCAATAACTTTTCTTGCGTCTAGGGGTAGAGATTCCACAGTGTTTAGCGGTACTCTGATTTGTCCTGCAAAAGCGGGATTGTAGTGAGTACTCTCGGTCTGGAAATGATTTTCAGGTTTTGAAACAACAATATAATCTACAAGAATACCTGGTACTTTTACCTCTTTTGCTTTCAATGTTTCAGCAGCTGCAACTGATTCAACTTGCGCTATAACGATTCCACCTGAATTTTTCACTGCTTGAGCAACCGGAAGAACTTCCATATGTAGTCCTTCTTTTTCGAGTGTCAAATTTCCTTTTTCATCTGCTACAGTTCCTCTGATTAATCCTACATTGATTGGAAAAGTTGGATAATAGAGCCATTCTTCATTGTCGATTTCAATCAGTTTGACAATATCTTCCGTTGTACATTCAGATATTTTTCCACCTTCCAAACGCGGATCCACGAATGTTCTCATGCCTACTTTTGTTATAAGCCCAGGACGTTTAGCCGCAATTTCTCTATATAATTGAGCAATTACACCTTGTGGTAAGTTGTATGCTTCGCACTTGTTCTCAGTAATCAACTCACTGATCTTTGGTGATGCAGAAACAATGCCTCCGATCCATCGTTTAATTAATCCTTCATGTGCTAAGTGGCTCATACCTTTTTCATGACGGTCTCCTACAGCGCTGGCGTGAACCATCGTCAGATTTTTCGGGTGCCCTTCATTTTTGAAGCGTTCCTCGATAGAAATCGCCATTTCTTCATTCACACAAGCTAGACCAAATCCTGTTAATGCCACAGTACTATTGTCTTGTATTAATTTTGCTGCTTGTTCTGCTGTTATAATTTTTGACATACCCATTCTCCTTTGTTAATATTTTCACTAATAAAAATAAAAAAATAATTTATATATTCAATAAGTTTTTAAAACATTTATCAATGGATTACATAAATTAAAATTATAAATCTTGAATTTGTTTGCTCACTTATTAACTATTTGTTTACAAGGAGAATTATATCGATTAAAGACTATAAAATAAAATTCTATTTTATTCATGTATTCAATAACAAAAAAGTTATATAATAAATTCACAATTTTGATGGTTATTATTTTTATATAGTAATTTTAAAAAAAGAATATTTTTTTACTTTTAGATTATAAGAAAATTCAATTTAACAGTAGTACGGATAAAATTACCGTATCCTGTTAACATTGATTTTATAGATTTCCCTAGACATTTCACGTTGGATTAGATACTATCTGTATAGGGAAGAAGTTCATAAAAAGGAATGAAAAACCATGCATTCAGAAACAATGATTTTATATTTAGAGACACTGATACAAGAAAAAACATTTACTCAAGCTGCTAAAAAGTTATATATTTCACAACCTTATTTAAGTAAATCAATTAGTTCTGTGGAATGTGAACTGAATACAAAACTTGTAGATCGTAACGCTTCTCCGCTAAGACTAACATACGCAGGCGAGCGCTACCTATACCACTTAAAGAAAATACGTAACCGATATACTGAAATGGTCAATGAACTTTCTTTAGTATCCCAGTTAGATTATGGCAGAATCAGAATAGGTGTTCATGCAATCATGGGGTCCTTTTTACTCCCTCTGATATTACCTGCTTTTCATTCTAAATTTCCTGGGATCAAAATAGAATTAATTGAACAAAACCCTTCTATTTCCGAATCTGATTTGATTGAAAATAAAATCGATTTATATTTAGGAATGGATCCTGCAACAAATAAGAAATTAGCTTACGAAGAACTGACTAGAGATGAATGGTGCATGATTGTGCCAGAATCAAGCTCACTTTATCAGATTGACAAAACAGAAGTAAGTCTTTTTCCTTTTCCAATCTCAACATTAAATAATGAAAAGTATGTTTTGACCGGTAATCACTCTGCCATTCGAAAACAGACAGATCTCTTTTTCGATAAGCATGATATCAGTCCTGATATTGTGCTGGAAAGCAATAATATTGGAACAGTTGCAGCATTAGCTAGACAAGGAATGGGTATCACTTTTCTTCCAAAGAGTGCTCTACTTGAAAATGAATCTTTCAAACATTACAACATCTATGACTTTGAAACAAAAGATTTAATGACAATTTATTTTGCAGCACATAAAAAGAATAAATCCTTATCAGCAAGCGATAAAGCATTCATGGAAAGCGCTCGAGAATCACTAAAAGATATATATGCTCGTTGAAATTTAAATAAAGTTAATAATTAATTAATAGTTTTTTATCTATTTATATCTTAGAGATATGTATACTTCACTTATTAACTACAATACATATGGAGGTTATTTAGAAATATGGGACTATTAAATGTTGGAAGTTTGGTATTCGGTTTACTGGCATGGGGATTACCTCTATTTAATTTGTTCAATCCAAAAGCAAAAGCAATAGAATTCTATTGGGACGCAATATGGAGTTTATCTTCCTGTGGTATTGCTTTATGCTTTCAAATTATTTATACAAATTATATCGTTACAATCGAAGATTGGATTGCATTAATGGATACAGCCCAAACAGTGGCCGTCGCTTCTGCTACTCTATTAATTATGACTATTTTATTGAATTTCACTGCATTAATTATCCTTAAAAAGAAACAAGTAGAATAGTAAAAAACGGTTCACTTATTTGAAGTGAGCCGTTTTTTTACCATTATTCATTTTCTTGTTCGCGTTTTTCTAGTAAGCCAATCAGTCGATCCAATTTCACATTTTTCTCCTTTGTTAAACTAACCATATCGTAACAAAGCTTCAGAAAAAAGATAATTGCAGCAGGAACTGCCAGATATAGTACAATCATGAATAGAGATATAAATATCATGGATAAACCTCCCATAGTTTCTTCTTTTTTAGTGCTTTTTCAATAGTAACTGGTCAATATAATGATCTGTTGTTTTATGGATGATCATGTCCGCTCTGAATCGAGTTGGTAGAATATATTCTTCTAAATTGGTTAAGTTGACATCCTGCCAAACCTCTTTAGCCATATCAAACGCTTCTTTTCGATTACCCATGGCTACATCATAATAATAATTGGTAGGATTCTGAAAAGCCGTATCTAAAAGCAGTCCGAATCGTTCCAAGTACCACTTTTCGATTCTTTCGGGTTCTGCATCTACGTAAAAACTGAAATCAAAAAAGTCGCTGACAAAAATCTTCTCATTCGCTGGAAGTTGCAGAACATTGATTCCTTCGACAATCAAAATATCCGGCTGATCAATTACGGCCTGTTCGTCCGGAACAATGTCATAAAATTTATGCGAATATACAGGGACTTCAATATTTCTACGGCCGCTTTTAACATCTCCCATAAACGTAATTAATCTTTTCATATCATAACTTTCAGGGAATCCTTTGCGGTCCAAAATATTTCTTTCTTTTAATACTTCATTTGGGTACAAAAATCCATCTGTCGTAATCAAATCTACTTTTCTATTCGGATATGCCCGGTCGATCATAGTCTGAAGCAGTCTAGCCAATGTACTTTTCCCTACCGCCACACTACCAGCTATGCCAATAATATAAGGATCCTTCTTAGCAGGCTGATTTAGTAATATTTTCATTTCTCGCTGTCGTTCATCATAATATCTGATATGGGTGTGCAGAACTTGAAGAATCGGTACATAGATCTCTTTAACATCTTTCAAAGAAATCCGGTCATTTAATGAACGTAAGGATTCTAGTTCTTCATCTGTTAAGGTTAACCTAGTATGTTCGTTTAATGCTTTCCATTCATCTCTTTCAATAATATAAAACGTATCTGATTCTTGCATGCGGTTAAATCCTCCGCTCCTATAGTGTCGATTTCGAGTACAAGTTTACCAAAATTTTTCGTTCTTGACTATCATTATCGTAAAGCGCTTAAAAAATGGTTATATTTTTATCTTTCAAGTACTTTCTATTTTTTTCTCGGTAATCATACTATTTTTTGGTTTCTTTAAGTAATTTTAAACTTAAACTGGTACGATATATTGGAGTATAATAGCCAAATATAGTAGGATTAAACTACACGTATGTGACGGTATATCTGAATTATATTATATAAAAGAACTTATAAGGAGTTGACAGGATGAAAACTCTCTCCGATCAAGCCATTGGAACGGCTCACGGAAAGATTATATTAATTGGAGAACATTCAGTGGTTTATAATGAACCCGCAATTGCTCTTCCTTTCCCGGCTGCTAATGTAGAAGTTCGCATAAAAGCTATTGAAGGAGAAAGCAAAATTTTTTCCAGTTATTATAACGGACCACTAGCAAGTACTCCTGTTTCCCTATATAACCTTAGACGTACAATTGAAACAATTTGCGAAGATTTAAATGTGGATACTTCTGGCATGCTGATTACAGTATCCAGTCTTATTCCCCCTGAAAGAGGAATGGGATCTAGTGCAGCAGTAGCAACTGCTCTAATTCATGCTTTATATAATTTCTTTGAATGTTCTTTGGACAATGAAACTTTACTTTATTATATTGGAATCTCGGAAAAAATTGCTCATGGAAACCCTAGTGGTTTAGATGCTCGTATTACAAGTGGTACAAAACCTGTATATTTTATCAAGTCAAAATCTCCTGAAACATTCGACTTACAGGTTACTGGTTATCTAATTGCTGCTGACACTGGTTTAAAAGGACAGACACGAGAAGCCGTCCAAGACGTTGCAAAGTTGCTGAGAAAATCTAAAAGAAAAACAAAACTTCTTATTTCATCACTTGGTTCATTGACGGCTCAAGCAAAGTCGGCAATTGAAGAAGATGATATAGCTGCATTAGGCAGGATTCTTTCAAAAGCTCATCGTCATTTATCTGATTTAAGTGTTAGTAATGAAAAGTTAGATCACTTAGTCCAAACTGCTCTAGAGCAAGGGGCGCTTGGCGCTAAACTAACCGGAAGTGGTCGAGGAGGCTGTATGATAGCCTTAGCCAAAACGTTCGATCAAGCTAAACATATCGCAAATGAATTAATGAAGAATGGAGCCGTTGAAACTTGGATCCATTCATTAGGAGTCAATACACATGAGTAAATGGGTACGTGCACATACAAATATTGCATTGATAAAATATTGGGGAAAAGAAAACGAAGAATTCATTATTCCAAAAAATAATTCTCTTTCTTTGACATTAGACGCTTTTTATACAGATTCTAAAGTTACATTCGACTCTTCTCTAAAAGAAGATCAGCTGATTCTTGATGGTGAAAAACAAGACAGCATAGCCTTAAAAAAAGTCTCTACTATTTTGGACATTGTCAGAGATAAAGCTGATTTTACTGATTTTGCCCTTGTTGAAAGTATCAATTATGTTCCGACAGCTGCTGGTTTAGCTTCTTCAGCTTCCGGCTTAGCTGCTTTAGCAGGAGCTGCTAGCGCTGCTGCAGGGTTAAATTTATCCTCAAAAGAACTTTCTCGTCTCGCACGCAGAGGGTCCGGATCAGCTTCTAGAAGTATTTATGGCGGATTTGTTGAATGGGAAAAAGGTACAAACGACGAGACTTCTTTTGCACATCCTATTGATAATGCTGACTGGGATATTGGCATGCTTTTTATTATTGTTAAACAAGCGAAAAAAGACGTATCTAGTCGAGATGGTATGCAAAGGACCGTCGCAACCTCTCCTTTCTATGATGGATGGTTAGCTACCCTTGATCAGGATTTGACAGACATCAAGATTTCTATAGCAGAACAAAGCATCAATAAAGTAGGCGCAATTGCAGAACGGAATGCTTTGAAAATGCATGCAACAACTTTAGGTGCTCAGCCTCCTTTTACGTATTGGACAGCCGATAGTATGTTAGCAATGGAAGCAGTTCGTACACTTCGCAAGGAAGGCTATTCTGTTTATTTTACAATGGATGCCGGACCCAATGTTAAGGTTATTTGCAAACAGTCTGAAATGAGTAAAATCAAAAAAGCATTAATGTCTTATTTTGACGAAGAGCAAATTATTTCTGCTAAACCTGGCCCTGGAATCCAAGTGTTGGAAAATGAATAATTAATTTTCTAACATACATAAGCATAAACCAAAATCGAATTAGAAAAGGATCGGATCGAATGAATCAAGTAGTAGCCTCGGCTCCTGGCAAATTATATATTGCTGGTGAATATGCAGTGGTCGAACCTGGACACCCTGCTATATTAGTAGCAGTAGACCAGTTTTTGACCGTTAAAGTAAGCCATTCAGAAACAGTTGGCACCATTCATTCTTCACATTATTCGAATATTCCTTTACAGTGGAGAAGAGAAAATGGCAAGATGATCGTAGATGAAAGAGAAAATCCCTTTCACTATTTACTGGCCGCTATTGATTATACAGAGCGTTATGTAAAAGAGTGTAAAAAAGAATTGTCTATTTATCATCTTGGTGTGGAAAGCGAACTAGACAGCTCAAGCGGACTGAAATATGGTCTGGGATCCAGCGCTGCGGTTACTGTAGCAACAGTCAGAGCTTTACTTAAATATTACGATTTAGATATAACCGATGATCTCGTATTCAAATTATCTGTTCTCGCTCATCTATCCGTTAAAAGTAATGGATCATTTGGAGATATTGCAGCTGCAACATATACCGGCTGGCTAGCATACAGCAGCTTTGATAGAGAATGGGTCAGAGAAAAGCTAAATACCCATAGCATCACAGCCCTAATTGAATTAGACTGGCCTGCTTTTATGGTGGAACAATTATCTCCTCCCGAAGAATTAAAACTTTTAATTGGCTGGACGGGCTCTCCTGCTTCTACAACTAGCCTAGTTGATCAGGTTAGAGCTAAAAGAGAAGCCAAAGAAGAAAACTATCAATTCTTTTTACAAGAAAGTAAATCATGTGTAGAAAAAATGATTCGTGCTTTTAGAGATAAAGATCTCTCTGCCATTCAAAAAGAAATTAGACAGAATCGTCTGCTTTTAAAAAATATGAGTGAAAGTACGAGAGTTCCGATTGAAACTTCTGCGTTACAGACTTTATGTGATTTTGCTGAACAATATAATGGTGCAGCAAAATCTTCTGGAGCCGGTGGAGGAGATTGTGGAATCGCCTTGTTTGATCGTAAAGCCAGTTTGCTTGATTTAGTTTCAAAGTGGGAAGAACATGATATTACCCTGCTTCCTCTACAAGTCTATACTCGTTCATGATAGAATCAAAAGTATACAAATTAAGATATTAATTCTAAAAATATTTGAGAGTTCCAGAAGGTTTTTAAACTGACATATTGGAGAAAACACTATGCCAAAACAAAATAATCGTAAAAATGAACATGTATCTCTATCAGAAAAATTTTATGAGCAAGGAGTGTCTTCATTTAAAGATATTCGCTTCGTGCATCATTCTTTTCCCCAGATGGATGTAAAAGATGTGGATTTATCCGTAAGCTTCAATGGACTGGATTTCGAAGTTCCTTTCTTTATTAATGCTATGTCAGGCGGTAGTCGCTGGACAGGTAAGGTCAATGAAAAACTTGCTATTATTGCACGTGAAACGGGTTTAGCCATTGCTACTGGTTCTGTTAGTGCTGCTCTGAAAGATCCAGAACAAGAGAGTACGTTTAAAGTGGTAAGAGAAACTAATCCCAAGGGGCTAGTTTTTGCAAATTTAGGTGCTGGACATGGTCTGAAAAATGCTAAAAAAGTCGTTGATATCCTTCAAGCTGATGCACTGCAGATTCATATCAATGCACCACAAGAAATCGTTATGCCTGAAGGTGACCGGGAATTCTCAGAATGGATCAGTAATCTTCAAGAGATTGCTGAAGGTCTTGATGTTCCAGTCATCGCAAAAGAAGTCGGATTCGGAATGAGTAGAGAGACTATTCATCTGCTCGAATCTATCGGCATCAAGCTAATTGATATCAGCGGCAGCGGTGGTACAAACTTTGCGCAAATCGAAAACTATAGAAGAACTGATCAGAAACTTGACGATCTTGAATCTTGGGGTCAGACGACTGTCGAGTCACTATTAGAAGCCCAAGAAGTCGTGCAACATGCTCATATCATTGCCTCCGGCGGTATTCGCCGACCAATTGAAATTGTTAAAGCTTTATCCTTAGGTGCTTCTTTAACAGGACTGTCTAGTCAATTTATGCACATGGCTCTGGAAGATGTTGAACAAGCGATCGAAACTATACAGGGCTGGAAGTCCGAATTAGCTAGTACGATGACACTTTTAGGCGCAAAATCTATCACAGACTTACAAAAAACGCAGTTGATTATATCAGGTCAATCGGCAGACTGGTGTACAGCTCGTAATATCTCAATCCAAAAATACGCTTCTCGTTCATAACGAGAAACGTATTTTTTATTAGTTTATTCCTATTGATGAAAGGATATATTATGAAGAAAGATCAAATTCAAAACCCAACTTTATTTTTAATCTGGAGAACCCTCTACATTCTAATTCAATGTACTTGGAGTATTCCACAGACTTTTATTGGTTTTCTTCTATTTCTAATGTATTTTAGCCAGTCTCATACATTTTACCATGGAAGTATTCATACTAAATGGAATCGACTTGATGGTCTTTCCTTGGGTCTATTTATTTTTACACCAAATGAATCAGACCATACCCTTTTAAAAGGCAGAGATAAAAAACAATTCCAGCAAAACTGTGAAAGGATGACCGTACATGAATATGGACATACTTATCAGTCACTCCTACTGGGTCCATTATATTTACCGCTAATCGGACTTGTTTCTTTTTTATGGGCTAGATTACCAAGATATCAGAAAATGCGTAAAAAACATGGTGTCCCTTACTCTTTTTGCTGGACGGAGCAATGGGCAAACTATTTAGGAGAGAACATTTTAAAACAGCCTTCACTTGAATAGCAGTTTTCTCAAACATATCAATATCGAAAATTTTTATAGATATTAGCCGTTCCATTTTACAATTATAAAAGAACCCATAATAAAGTAATACCACCTAACCCTATGGTTATAGACCATAATAAACTTTTCGTTTTATATGCTACCAAAAAAACCAGTATTGAGGGAACCAATTTAATATTAATCCCTGGGTTCACATTAAAAGAACCGTTCCAGAAAAATATGTCTGAAGCAACTAGTGCTGCAAAAATCGAAACGGGTATGTAAGTCATCCAGCGACTAAATGAAGGTGAGATTTCTTTCTTACTGAGCAAAAGCATCGGCAGTAATCTTGGAATATAAGTTACTACTGCCATACCTGCAATCAATGTCCATTGGCTATTCAATCTCATTACTCCCTTCAAATTCTGGTTTTGTATGTCTATTCTTCCTCACTTCTAAATAGTATCCTACAAATGAGGCAAATACGGTTGCAATGACGAGTGAGATATTATGCTTAAATAAGACCATCAAGAGTACTGTAGTCCCTGCTGAAACTATGCCAGCTATTAAATGCTCTCTGGAAACGAATTGCAATACTAACATACAAGCAAACATGGCAATTAATGCATAATTCATGATTACAGTATTGACCTGGAATTGACTACCAATTGCTCCGCCAATGACTGTACTCATTACCCAAGTTCCATAAGTTGATAAACTCATTGCCATCGCTTCATCAGTTGACCAGTTTCCTTCACGAAATTTTGTATAATTCAGTCCATATGATTCATCCGTTAGAACATGGCTGAATAAAGATATAAATCCAAATGATCTTTCTTTTACAAAACTGGATAAACTTGCTGACATTAACACATGTCTTAGGTTCAAAAAGAATACCATTATGATAACTGAAGGAATAGAGGCTCCTAAAACGATCATACTTGCTGCCAGAAACTGTGCAGCTCCTGCATATACAAGCAAACTCATTATGCCAATCCCTAAAACACTCATTCCTGCATCATATAAAACAACTCCACAGGCTATCCCTAAAGCTATATAGCTGATAATGACCGGAGAACTTATTTTCACTCCACTCTTAATTGTTTCTATTTTCATTCAATTCTCCTTTTTCCATATCAGTTTTTTCTTGTAAAAAAAGAGACCTTCAGCAAAGTTTAATAAACTTTGCTTATTCTCTTTTAGAACATAAGGATTAATTTTTTCTTTGAATAATTTCATGAATTAATTTTAAAGGTTCAGCTTTATCCGCAATATGCATATTTGCTTGAATTGTTTCTTTTACAGTATCATCAATTTGTTTGTTTGAGTACAACGTTGCCAATGATTCACCTGCCGTTACTGAGTCTCCTACTTTTTTATGCAAATATACTCCCGCAGCTAAATCGATTCTGCTATCTTTGGTTTCTCTTCCAGCACCAAGTTTCATTGCAGTCAATCCGATTTGATCGGCTACTATTGTGGAAATAACTCCCGATTTTTCTGCTTGAACTTCTACTTTATTTGTTGCTTTCGGAAGAACTTCGTCTGTATTTTCTACTACAGTGGAGTCCCCACCTTGTGATTGGACAAATAATTTAAATATTTCAAGTGCTTTCCCGTTATGCAGATTCTCTTCCAGTTTTGCGCGAGCTTCTTCAAGAGAATTCCCCACTCCACCAAGATAAGCCATCTGACTTCCGAGAACGAGACAAAGTTCTGTTAAATCTTCAGGTCCATTCCCTTTTAATGTTTCGATTGCTTCTTTTACTTCTAATCCGTTACCAATCGCATTCCCTAAGGGCTGACTCATATCAGAAATAACCGCCATCGTTTGGCGTCCAACAGAATTTCCAATTTCGACCATTGCCTCTGCCAGTTCTTTGGCTTGCTCTACGCTCTTCATAAATGCTCCTGCGCCAGTCTTAACATCTAAAACAATAGCATCTGCTCCAGAAGCAATTTTCTTACTCATAATCGAACTTGCAATTAGCGGAATGGATTCTACAGTACTTGTTACATCTCTTAAAGCATATAACTTTTTATCTGCCGGCGTTAAGTTTCCAGACTGCCCAACAACTGCAACTTTGTTTTTATTCACTAACTTTATAAATTCTTCTTTCGATAATTCAACATGGAAACCAGGAATAGCTTCTAACTTATCAATTGTACCTCCTGTATGCCCCAGTCCCCGTCCACTCATCTTCGCTACTGGTACTCCAACACTAGCTACGAGTGGTGCTAATACTAACGTTGTGGTATCTCCTACTCCTCCAGTGGAATGTTTATCTACTTTAACACCAGCAATTTCAGACAAATCAATTTGTTCCCCAGAAGCAACAATCGCCATTGTTAAGTTACTACGTTCATCCTTTGTCATTCCATTAAAATAAATCGCCATTGCCATAGCACTCATTTGGTATTCTGGAATACTCTCTTCAGTATATCCCTTAATCATCCAATCAATTTCTTGTTTAGTTAATTCTTTATTATGTTGTTTTTTTTCAATTAAATCGATCATTCTCATATTATATTCCTCCAAGATGATTTAAATATCTTACTGTAAAGAACGAATTATTCTATTATCCAAGCTTAATTTTGCTAACTTATGCATTAAAGTTTGCAGTACCCGATCTGTATTATTGATATTTAAACGTACGAATGAAAAGAAAAACTATTTTGAATTACAGATTTAAAATCCTCTAGAGGATCCGCCGCCTCCGGACATACCGCCTCCACCAAAGGAACCGCTGTTTCCACCACTAGAGGATCCGCCACCGAAACCACCATAATAGCCGCCAAATCTGCCGCCTCGACCTCGACCACCTCTATTGCCACCAATGAAACGACCACCGATCATAATAAGCAGCACCAAGATAATCCAATAATTATTTTCTGAATCAGATGATGATTGCTGTGGTTCAGGTACAAATCCAAGTATTTCTTCCTGGTCATAGCCATATTCATCGTTGACGGACTGTGCTATATTTGTGAAGATACCATCTACAGCTGTAGAGTAATCATCAGATTCTAATGCATCCATCTGGTTATCAATCATTCGCCCTGCACTAGCATCCGTGATAGCGCCTTCTAGTCCATATCCGACTTCGATTCGAATCTGTCGATCATTTTCAGAAATCAGCAAGAGTACTCCGTTATCTGTTTCTTCTTGTCCGATTTCCCATTTTGTAAATAATTCAGTTGCATACTCTTCTACGGACAATCCGTTTAGGGACTCAACAGCTGCAACAACGATTTGTGGTTGTTCATCTGTATTTTCATAATTTTGATTGACATTTAATATGAAAGTCTCTACTTCTGAGTCAATAATATCAGCTTCATCGTAGACATAAAAATCAGTTGATGCTTCTGGCAGAGAGCTTGCTGATACGGTCATAAGCGGGTTGAAAATCACAAGTAAAAACCCTACGACTAGTATAATTGATTTTTTCAAAGATGATGATCCTTTCCTTATAAGCAGATTTTAAACCTATTCAAAGTCAACAGTAGGTGCATCTTCAGCACCCTCATTTGCTTCAAAATAAGGACGCTCATCAAACCCTGCAATACTGGCAAAAATAGATGTCGGGAATGATTTCACTTTTGTATTGTACGTACGAACGACTTCATTAAATCGACCACGTTCAGTTGCAATACGATTTTCTGTTCCTGCTAATTCGTCCATTAAAGCTGTCACATTTTCGTTTGATTTCAGCTCTGGATAATCTTCAACAGAAACCATTAAGGATCTTACTGCTGTATCTAATTGCTGATTTGCCTCAATACTTTCATCAACAGTGTCAGCGGAAGCAACCCCCGCTCTTGCATCTGCAATAGCTGTAAATATTTCCTGTTCATTATCCATTGCACCTTGAACGGAGCTGACAAGATTCGGAATTAGGTCATAGCGGCGTTGTAACTGAGATTCAACCTGTGCCCAAGACGAATCCACTTTGCTTTCTGATTCAATTAGACTATTATACGACCCCACTAAAGGAATTCCCATCAAAATCACGGCCAAAATGGCCCCTACAAGTACTTTCATTTTGTTTGACATGAATTAAGCTCCATTCTCTTGTTTGTTTTTTATTTATCATAGATTCTTAGTATCATTGTATTCTAATCTTCTCTCTAGTTCAATTTTTTTTTATTGTACTCATAGAATTCAGTATTAATATGAGTCAACTCAGTGTCCGTACCATATTAAAGTCAGCCATTTATCTATAACAGAAAAATATTAATAAATCATGGTTTTATAATAAATGATGCTAGTAGTAGTTCCTCACCAGCATCATTTATTATAGAATCGAAAAAATAAGCAAAAGAGAACTTAGATCCAGTCAAGTCCATAATCCTGTGTAAAATACTATACAACGTTTCTATTGTTTCTTACTTGCTAAAATTTATATACTTTCTTGTAGAACTAATCCAT
>NZ_FOSJ01000052.1 GCF_900114235.1 Marinilactibacillus piezotolerans
TACATTAGGGTGGTCAATTTTTCGTTGAGCAATATTCCGAGTGAAGGCTTGTTTTCCGCGTTTCTCCTTGTGCCCATTAGGTTTGCGTTTTCCTTTCATTGGAAGAAGGTGTTTATCAAACATCCCTTCTCTTGCCCGGCGATAAAGAGTAGTAGCCCCCATAGAAAAAGCAAGAAAGGTACTATCTGCTTTATGGTGATTGGCGATCATATCAAGTGACCACTTTTGACGAAGCAGATGTTCGACATGACCGTCTTCTTCAACAGAAAGTTTTAAACGTTTACGACCACAACGCGATTGTTTTGTCTTTCTCTGTTCCCAGAATTCTTTTGAATTTTTCCCAGTCTTAAAGAAATTGATCACATCATAAACCGGCTGTTTTTTGCCCATGATCTCAATAATTCTAGAAGTCGTTACATCTGCCAAATAATATTTTTCTATGAGGATGATATCATCCATGGTAAACTGTTTGTGAGCCATACGTGTTCCTTCTTCCTTGTAGATTTGGTGGTACAAACTACTTTAAGGGAACACGTGTGGTTTTTCAAATATCTTTTTCTAGTTTAATTATAAAATTCGCGTAAATTTAAACCAAATCAAATAACGCTAACTATTCGGAAGAGTTACTTACCGGTAGTTAGCGTTTTTATGTTTTGATCATATAAATTTGGCAGGTTACAAATCAATAAATTTTTTTATAACAACTTGGAATCTTTTATTACAGGACTTATGTAGTTAATTTTTACTAATTAAAAAAATCTGTTTTTAAATCCACCACGCTCTGATAACTTGTATTGACGTACTTCTTCAAGTTCTTGAACAGATCTATGATGTGACTTAACCTAGGAATGAATGACTTCAAGGATATCAGCCAGTTCCTCTACCGCATTGCTGTCATTGGTCGTTTCTAAGTATTCTTTTACTTCTTCTTTTAACTTTATCTTTAGTTGATCTGCATACTGATCTTCATCAAGGATTTTGTATTTACAGTTTTCTCCATTATCTTCAATCATTTCTGGGATTTTGTCTCTAACAAGTTTATTGAATGTCTCCATTTACTTTCAACTCCTCTATATTTTATTCACTTTGTTTTTTCAGTATTAATTCTAGTAGTTTAATGTCTCTAAAATAATGCGTTTATCTATAATAAAAATCTCAACAGACAGTATAAAAATCGATATGATTTCTATACTATCTGTTGAAAAATTATCGTTCATTTATTTGTCGGCTTGCTTTTAACCAGCTGCCACATAATTAAGGTGTGACCAATCAGTAGCATTCAGATGACGAACTTGTTTTTCATCCATTTCAAATAAATGAGAAACTTGTTCTTCAAGACGACTTGTATCTCTTGCGCTGAACGCAGCCATTTGAACAAAATCAAATACAGATTCGTGGAAAGCTCTTCTTCTGATATAATCTGCATCTGAAATGAGAAAGTAATCAGCCAGCACCATATCAGAGTAAATCATTTCTAATCGGTTCTCATCGTTTAACACTTTTAGTTCAAATACTAATTCTTGGGTTTCATGTTTTTGTTTTATTTTATTGAATAAGATTTTCATCGTTTGTTTACCAGGGGAGTGTTCCTCTGTCAGTAAAGTAATCACCTTTTTAGACATCTTAATCCCTCCATATTAACTTTATTTTGAAAACAGCTTTTCTGTTTTCATTAACAAATATGAGTTTACACCTTAGACCCCACTGTAAGTCAAGTATTTAGTTTTTACTAATTTTTCAAAAAATCTTCCGAGAACTTTTTATACGCTTTATCCATAATCGGAATAATTATATTCTGGACTAATTTATACTATTAAAAGACCTATAAACGCTAGATTAATTCTAACGTTTATAGGTCTTTTGCAGTTCATATTTATTACTTAACTTTTCAAAATTAATTTTAGATCTTAAATCGTTCAACAAGTTTACTTAACTTTTCTGCTAGTTTGGCTAGCTCTTCTGAACTAGAAGATACTTCTTGCATTGTACTGGTTGTTTGCTGCGCAGTGGCTGAAGTTTTTTCAATACCGGCAGCAGACTGTTCAGAAAGTCCTGCAATTTCTTCTATGTTAGTGTTCATATTTGCAGTTGTTGATTTATTGTCAGCCAATCTATTAGAAATATCTTTGATCGCATTCCCCATAGATTCAACTGAAGATGAAATTTTATTAAAGGTTTCTCCCGTCTGCTGAATTTGGATTGTGTCTTTTTCAACTTCTTCATATCCTGTTTCTAATTCAATAGCAACTTTCGAAGATTCACTTTGAATATTATTTACAATACGAGTAATATCTACCACTGATACAGACACTTGTTCTGCCAATTGTCTAATCTCATCTGCTACTACAGCAAATCCTTTCCCTTGTTCCCCGACTCTCGCCGCTTCAATAGCTGCATTAAGTGCTAAAAGGTTTGTTTGTTCAGCAACTGTTTCAATAACGCCTACTAACTTAGAGATTTCCCTAGACTTAACATCCAATTCTTTCACACCAAGAACTGAATTCTTCACAATACTATCAATCGACTTCATTTGCAAAACTGAATTAGACATCATTGATCTGCCATTTTTCGTCAGTGAGTAGACACCATTTGAAGTTTGATAGATTTTATCACTCTCTTTTGACGAGTCTTCGATTGTTTTAGCAAAATTCTGCATGTGTTCAGAAAATTTGCTGGTGTAATTCGCTTGTGCTTCTGATCCTGTAGCTAACTCCTGCATTGTAGCTGCAACTTGTTCTGCACCAACAACCACTTCGTTGGTTGATTGTGTTAATTCTTCACTTGAACTTAACACCTGCACTGTAGCATCTGCTACTGAATTTATTAATTTCTTCAATTCATTCTGCATCTGACTAGTCGCATTAATCAATAGTCCTATTTCATCTTTTCGTCTTGTCGTCTCAATTTGTTCTGTTAAATCCCCTTTAGATATTTTATCAAGATTATGAGAAACTTTTTTCAATGGAGTTCCGATAATACGTCCCATGAGTATTCCAATAACTACTGCAAAAATAGTTGCTAAAATACTTGTAAGAATGATTAAAAAACGATCAGCAGAGTACACCTTCTGATCATTCTTATAGGTTTCTGTTGCTAAAGCGTCTACTATGTCAATCAATTCTGATATATTCGTACTCGCTGCGGTATACGAATCCTGTCCTCTAGCTATTCCTTCTAATGTTTCTATGTACATTCCTGTTGATAAAGTTTCAACATTTTCTCTAGCAATTACTGCAAATTTCTGCCAGTTTTGTTTCAGTTCAGAAAATTTTTCGCTTTCTGCTTGTGTCATATCTCTATTTTCATACTCCGCTAAAAGAGTATCTAAGCGTTCAATATTCGCAATCGCTTTTTCAGTTCTTGCTGTATCCTCATTTGCTACTCCTGATAATATTTGTACTCGAGTATTTCCATTTTTTGCGCTATTTCTGTCAAAGTAATGGTTGGCTGCAACCTTTCGTTATATAGTTCGCTTGCATTTGAGTAAATTCTATTTAATCCTAGAAAGGACAACCCACCTAAGATAATGACTATAATAGCCAAAAATAAATAAGAAATAATTAATTTCGTAGTAATCTTCAATATTCTCCCTCCGTTTCTCTAATTTGTATAGCTGATATTTTAATCATTTTATTGAGGACTATACTATTATCAAAACGAAATACCGCTCATTAACATTAAAAACAATGCATTTTGTGAACAATTTATGGATAATTATTCTCAAAGTCATTTTTCATTAAATTATTCTTATTGAAAAGTTTGTTATAAGTTTAACAAGAACTTTTATTTCAATAGTGCATTCCTATTCAGCTAATTCTTAACAGTAATAATCTCTAAATCTTAATAATTTATAGACACTTTTTTTACAGTGTCTTTTTATTATTCCTTTACGTTTTCCTTACTCATTTCCTTTATAATCATAAAAAGATGAGAGGGGAATAACTATGACAGAAATTAAAGAATTAAAAGAAATAAAAACAAATCAGGATGAATTAGCAAGACTGTTTCAAGACGTTGTCGCTGCCGGAGCTTCCATGAATTTTTTATATCCTATGAGCTACGAAACTGCCTTTCGATACTGGAACAACGTCCTATCTGAGCATGTTCGTCTATTTGTTGCATTTGTAAACGACGAAATTGCGGGCACGGTACAGCTGCATCTCAGTGATAAAGAAAATGGACAGCACCGGGCTGAGATCGCTAAACTTATGACCCATCCCAATGCACGTAGAAAAGGTGTCGCAAAAGCATTACTAAAACATTCATTAAAAGTGGCTGAACAAGAAGGAAGAACGTTACTGCTACTGGATACCGAAAAAGACGGACCAGCAAATGCACTTTATCAGTCAGAAGGCTTTGTCCTCTATGGAGAAATCCCTTCCTACTCACAAGATCCATTTGGTATTTATAAAGATGGAAATTGTTATTATAAACTGTTGAAGTAATTATTTTACAGATCTTTAGAATAGATTTATTTTTTTGCTAACTATACCAGTTAGTTTGTTTTTTATACTATTAATTAAAAAGAAAATTTATTTACTATCGCTATACCTTAAAGTTTAAATATTAAGACTAGAGAATGTTTGGCTCTTGCAAAAAAATAGATCCTCCACTTTTCTGTTTAAAGTAGAGGATCTATTAAAGAAAAATAAATATAAAAGAATAGAAGATGTATGGAAAAGAAACCTGAATACTTATCCAATAAATTCGATGTGATGATAGTATACAAAATTATTTGTTTTTTATTGTAAATAGCTGATTAAATCCCTTTTCACCTATAATTACACATAGTCTTATTAATTCAATTTTATAATCTCTTCAACTACGTCCAATAAATTAGTGCTAGAAATATCTGGGTTTAAATAGTATGGATTATATTGATCTTTTTTGCGATTGATGTAAGCTGTGACCAGCCCAACTTTTTTAGCTCCGATTAAATCCCAGTCATGTGTCGCTACCATTACTGTTTCGTCAGCATTCACTTTTTCTTGCTTCAATACATATTGATAAATGTCCTTGAATGGCTTATATTTTTGTACGGCGTCTACTGAATAATACGAATCAAATAAGTTGATAAGCTTTGAATTCGTCAGCTGCTCTTTGACCATTTCATAAGAAGAATTCGTAACTGCAATAACTTTAATATTATTTTCTCGGAGTAGTTTCAATGCTTCTGACACATCATTGTATGCAGGTAATCTTTTAAATGAACCTAAGATATCTTTCTTAGTTTCATCCGTCAATTCTTTTTCATTCTCTAAAAAGAGACTCTCTAAAGCAGCTTCTGAAAGTTTTCCAAAGTCAGTGTATTCATCCATGGCGCCCATAACCGTAGAATAGTGAAGTACCTTAGCAAACCAATACTTAGGAATTGTTGGGTCCTCAAAATGCTTATCAAAATTTTCTTTTAACAGACTCAAATTCAGCAACGTTTCATTCATATCAAATAGTACTGTTTTTATCATCTCATTATTCCTCTCTAGTTTATCTTTGCTTCTTCGAATTTTAACATAAAAAGACATCTTTCCAGAACAGAAAGACATCTCCTTGTTAAACTTATATTTAATTGTCCAAACTAAAGTCCAGCTCCGGTCCTTTTGTCTGCACCCTTATTATTACTAAACAAAAAACAACATTATTCTTCGGACAACAACCAATCCACTATATAGATTATTGGTATACCATCTATTTGATTTATTTCATAATACCGACCCGTTATAACTATTTTCTTGTAATTATCTTTAATATTCAAAAGATTATCCGTTTCATGCATATTGTCCGGAAGCTCATATGCCACTTGAACATAAAGGGTTTCATCTAGTTTTCTAGCAATAAAATCAATTTCTTTACTGTCTAATTTACCTACATCCACTGTATATCCTCTTCTTAAGAGCTCAATATATACGATATTTTCTAAACGATTACTGTAATTTCCGTCTTTTCTTCCAATAGTATTCCTTCGAAGTCCAGAATCAACAATAAAATATTTACCATTTGTTCTAAGATATTCCCGACCTCTAATATCATATTGTTTGGCACGATAAAATAAATAGCCATTTTCAAGTAAATCTAAGTATCGATTCACGGTGTGAACTGTTGTATTGATGCCTTCATTTTTTAGAGTATTTACAATCTTAGATGCATTAACTAGCTGGCCTACATTGTCGGCTATAAAACTTATAATCGACTTCAATGCTGTAGCATCTTTAACTCCCGCTCTTAAGGCTACATCATTTAATACGATCGTATCGAATATACCCGATAGGATTGTATCTTTAATAGATTCTTCAGCAATGACCACGCTGGGAAAACCCCCGTATTTCTCATATTCACTATAAGCACTATCTATTTTACGAGAATTTATTTCAATTTTATTTGCACTTAAGAATTCAAGAAATGAAAATGGATAGATTGGCACCTCAATATAACGACCACTTAAAAGTGTTGCCAATTCACCTGAAAGCATATTTGCATTTGAACCTGTAATGACAATATCGCTCTTAAAACTTACTCGAAGGCCATTGATTACTCGTTGCCAGCCATCAACAGCCTGAATCTCATCGAATAAAAAGTAGACTTTCTCATTATCTTCTGGTATAAGTTGATCCAGTTTTCTACGAAACTTATCTTCAGTCGTTATTGTCTGATAATCATAGCTTTCAAAATTCATATAGATAATATGATCATCTTTTACGTTTTCATTTTTCAGATATTCTTTATAAAGCATTAATAATACCGACTTTCCTGAACGGCGCACACCAGTAATAACTTTAATAAAGTCAGAATCTTTAAACTTAATTAATTGATTTAAATACACTGGTCTCTGAAACACCTGACTTCCTCCTTCACTGTCAACTTATATTCATTTACTATTCTACATAAATTTGAACCAAACTTCAAATTTACGTTAATTATATAATTAATTGAAGTTTGTTTTAAGTATAGTGCTTATAAAAAAATAAAAAAGATATCTCTCAAAAATAGAAAGATATCTTTCAGTTATACTTATATTTAATTATCCAAACTAAAGTCTAGCTCCGGTCCTTTTGGTACGATGCCGTTCGGATTGATTTGTTTGTGACTACGGTAGTAATGTTTCTTGATATGATTGAAATCGACTGTTTTTTTGACACCCGGTTCATTGTACAGTTCCCTTGTATAACGCCAAAGATTTTTATAGTCGACGATTCTTCTGATATTACATTTGAAATGTCCGTGATAAGCACTATCAAAGCGAATCAACGTGGTAAACAAGCGCCAGTCTGCTTCAGTGATCTGGTTCCCTACTAAAAAGCGGCTTCCCTCTAACCGCTCTTCTATTTCATCTAAAGCATCAAATAGCTTGGTAACTTCTTTTTCATAAACTTCCTGGCTTGTTGCAAATCCTGCTTTGTAAACACCATTATTGATAGCCCCATAAACTTTTTCATTGATCTTATCGATCTCCGGTATCAAGTCTTCCGGAAGATAATTTCTGTCATTTGCACCTACTTCATCAAAAGCTGAATTCAGCATACGGATAATATCGGCTGATTCATTATTAACGATTTTGTCTTGTTTCAAGTCATATAACACTGGTACTGTAACATGTCCACTATATTCCGGATCAACTTTTTTATAGATTTCATACAAATAACCGGCATCCATAACCGGGTCAGGAACAACCCCTTCTTCTGGTTCAAAGGTCCATCCATGTTCCCCCATCAATGTATTAACCACAGATAGTGAGATCAGATCCTCTAATCCTTTTAAGCTGCGCATAATCAATGCACGGCTTGCCCAAGGACATGCTAAAGATACATATAAGTGATAACGATCTGGTTCTGCCTTGAAACCGCCTTCGCCAGTTGGTCCGGCACTCCCATCTTTTGTGATCCAATTTCTAAACTGTGAATCTTGGCGAATAAATTCACCTTCCTCATTATTATAATCCCACTTGTCATACCACTTTCCTTTTACCAATATCCCCATAAGCGACTCCTTTCGATTCGAATATTAAATTCAAAGAATTGATTTCTATATCTAGTATAAATCTCGAAATCAAAATAAACAAATCACTTTGTTTGTCTCTACAGTGAACTTAAATTTCTAAAAGAGTCTTTAAACTATTTTTTCTAAAAAATAAGTCAAAACAGCGTAATCTTCTGTTAGTTCAGGATGATGAGCCGTCACTAGTACATTCCCTTGTTCGGCAGCTACAATTTTCTGATCTACTGTTGCGAGCACCTTGACTTTAGGTCCAACAGATTCAATATAAGGAGCACGAATAAATACTGCTTCTACTTTGCGGTCGATTCCTGAAAAATCAAGATAGGTTTCAAAACTGGCAATTTGTCTTCCAAATCCATTTCGTTCTACTTCCATCTCAATAAATCCTAGGCGCAGATCTTCTGTAACATGACTTTTATCTGTACTGCATAAAATCAGTCCGGCACACGTTCCAAAGATAGCTTTCTCTTCTTGATAAAATGTTCTCAGTACGTCTTCCAGTCCTTGTTCACGAATCAAACGACCAATAGCTGTGGATTCTCCACCTGGAATAATCAGACCATCTAATCCAACAAAATCTTCCGCTGTTTTCACAGATACTGCGTTTACACCTAAATTTCTTAAAGCAATAAGATGTTCCGCAACTGCTCCCTGCAGATCCAATACGCCTACAACTTTATTCATTTTATAACCCTCTATCCTGCATTCGCTCTTCTGATTGTAAGTGACTAATTTCGATTCCTTTCATTGGTTCCCCTAAATCTTTAGATAATTCAGCCAATAATTCGTAATCTTCAAAATTAGTTGTTGCTTGAACAATAGCACGAGCAAATTTTTCTGGTGACTCAGATTTAAAAATACCTGAACCGACAAAGACACCATCTGCTCCAAGGCTCATCATCAATGCAGCATCAGCCGGAGTAGCCACACCCCCTGCAGCAAAGTTAACCACAGGCAATGCCCCCAATTCTTTTACTTCTCTCACTAATTCATAGGGTGCCCCAATGTCTTTGGCAAATGTCATTAATTCATCATTTGATTTAGTAGAGAGTACATTTATCTGACTATTTACTTTTCTCATATGGCGAACAGCTTCCACTATATTCCCAGTTCCCGGTTCGCCTTTTGTTCTCAGCATTGAAGCCCCTTCACCAATTCGTCTTAAAGCTTCTCCTAAATCTCGGCAGCCACAGACAAACGGCACTACGTATTCTGATTTCAGTAAATGATATTCTTCATCTGCCGGAGTCAGAACTTCACTTTCATCAATATAATCGACGCCCATTGCTTCCAGAATTCTTGCTTCAGAGATATGTCCAATACGCGCTTTTGCCATTACTGGAATGCTGACTGCATTCATCACTTCTTCAACAATTGTAGGGTTAGCCATGCGTGCAACACCACCAGCTTTTCGTATATCAGATGGTACACGTTCCAGCGCCATAACCGCAACCGCTCCAGCAGCTTCTGCTATTCTAGCTTGTTCTGCATTTACCACGTCCATAATGACGCCGCCCTTTTGCATTTGTGCCATTCCACGTTTCACTCTTGAACTGCCAATTATCTTTTCACTCATTCTATTTCCTCCTAGATTATTCTCTAACATCTGTATTGATTGATAGTATACGCAAAAGAAAAAGAACAGGCTACATCCAATTGGACTATAATTAAACCATCCAATTTATGGTAAAATAGTTATGCACCTGAAAGGAGTTTGTCTTATGAACAAATGGATGATTAGCAAAGTCAGCAGTTTAGCACTTTACCAGGAAATCATGTTATTGATAGAAGAAAAAATCAAATCGGGAGAACTAGCGCCGGGAACTCGGATTCCTGCAGAGAGAAAACTGGCCGAAGAATTAGATGTAAATCGTTCTACAGTGATTCGTGCAATGGAGGAACTGACCGCCCAAGGAGTTCTGACTAGAAAAAAAGGCAGTGGAACCTATGTCAATCCTGATAAGTGGGGACTTCAGACAAAACCTACCATTAACTGGGGAACTTCCCTGACGACTGATAATTTAAAAAGGAAAAGTACTTATCAACTAGCCGCTGATCAGTTGAAAGCAAAGTATCCCGAAAAGATCATGGATTTATCTAACGGTTCTCTTCCTTCTGATTTATTGCCTGAACTTCATTCCCCCAATCTATCCTGGAAAGAACTCGTTCAGCAGGAAAAAGAACAGACTCTTATCAATAATGGTATGTATGCTTTACGAGAAAGTGTTCAGCTACATCTGAGAAACACCTATCAAATGACTATACCGTTAGAAGAAATCCTAATCACTTCTGGGACGCAAAATGCCTTATTTCTGATTACACAAGGATTATTGAAACCTGGAGATGCTGTCGGAATTGAAGCCCCATCTTATTTTTATTCCCTTCGTTTATTTCAAGCAGCTGGTCTTCGCATTGTACCCATACCAATGGATAAAGAAGGAATGTCCGTTAAAGGATTACAAGAAGCTTCGTTAAATCATCCTTTAAAGATGGTTTTTCTAAATCCTATCTTTCAGAATCCCACAGGCTTAGTCATGAGTGCTAAAAGAAAAAAAGAAATTCTAGATTATTGTTTGATGAAACGCATTCCAATTGTAGAAGATGATGCTTATAGTGGATTATCTTTTAAAAAGTCTGTGGATAATACACCTCTGAAAAAGATGGATCAACAGCAACAGGTTATCTATTTAGGTACTTTATCAAAATTGGCTGGACATCATTTACGTGTGGGCTGGATGGTTGGTCCTCAAACTGTTTTGAATGACTTGGCAGATATTCGAGTTCAAATTGACTCCGAGCTAAGTTTTCTTCCTCAATTTATGGCTGATTACTTCTTACGAACCGGTATGGATAAACATCAGGAATATATTCGCGAGAAATTAATAGAAAGAGCACATAATTTAGAAGAGTGGTTGCGCTCAGAATTTGGAGAGGAAATAGAATTCCAACCTGCAAAAGGTGGCTTCCATCTTTATTGTCGCTTTCCTAAAAAAACAAAAGCAGAAGTTGATGGAATTCTGATAGAGTTATTGCAAAAAGGGATAATCGTTTTAGAAGGAGAGAAATTCGGTGACCACAATAATGGATTCCGACTCAGCTTTAGTCATCTTAAAGAAAATTTATAAAAAAACTCGTACACTTCAGTACGAGTTTTTTTCTATTTAAATGATTATACTGTAAATTTTTCAACTACAAGATTCAATTCTTCTGCAAGTTTAGCAAGTTCCTCAGAACTAGATGAAACTTCTTGCATCGTGCTAGTCGTTTGCTGGGAAGAAGCTGAAGTCTGTTCTATTCCTGCAGCTGATTCTTCAGAAAGACTGGCAATTTCTCCTAATTTAGAATTCATTTGGAACGTAGTTGCTTTATTTTCCGTTAATTTCTCAGAAATCTCTTTTATAGCATTACCCATTGTATTGATTGAAGAAGAAATTTTATTGAATGTTTCTCCCATTTGTTGAATTTGAGACGTTCCTTTTTCAACTTCTGCATATCCAGTTTCTAAATTTGTAACTACTTTAGAAGATTCTGATTGAATGTCATTTACAATATCTGTAATATCTACAACTGACACAGATACTTGCTCAGCTAACTTTCTTATTTCATCTGCGACAACAGCAAAGCCTTTTCCTTGCTCTCCGACTCTGGCTGCTTCAATTGCAGCATTAAGAGCTAGTAAATTTGTCTGCTCAGCAATCTCTTCAATTACATTAACAAGTTTGGATATTTTATTTGATTTATTGTCTAATTCTTTAACACCCGTTACTGAGTTTTTGACAATATCATCAATTGTACGCATTTGCTGAACAGAGTTGTCCATTTTATCTTTACCATCTTCAGTTAACGAATGGACCTGATTAGAAGTTCTATAAACCTGATCACTTTGTCTTGAGGACTCTTCAATCGTTTTAGCGAAACCGTTCATACTGTCCGCCAAATCACTTGAGTAGCCTGCTTGAGTTTCTGATCCTGTTGCCAGTTCCTGCATAGTTACGGCAATCTGTTCAGCACCTGTTACAACTTCATTTGTAGATTGGGTTAATTCTTCGCTTGAACTTAATACTCGCATCGTTGCATCGGATACAGCCTCAATCAATATTTTCAACTCATGTTGCATCTGTCTAGTTGTATTGACCAAAATGCCGATTTCATCTTTACGGTTAGTTTTTTTTATATCTTCGGTCAGATCGCCATGCGCGATTTTTGAAAGTTTCCCTGAAATATCTTTCAGTGGAGAACCAATAAGTCTTCCCATAAGTATCCCTATAGCGATTGCAAATACAGTTGCTATAACGCTGGCGATAATAATGATCCACCTAAGCGTTGAGAAAACATTTTGGTTGGTTTCATACTCGCTCAAAGCTAGATTATCTACTATATCAATCAACTCTGTTACATTGGTACTTGTAGCACTATATGATACCTCTGCGTTTCTCAAACCTTCTAACGTTTCATCGTATAATTGAGCGGATAAAGTTTCGACATTTCCTCTAACATTTTCAGAGAAAATTTCCCAATTACTTTGTAGTTCCGTAAACTTTGCTTCTTCCTCTTCTCCCATATTTCTATTTTGATATTCTTCCAGAAGAATATCTATACGGTCAAGGTCCATTAAAGCTATCTTACCACTCGCAGGGTCTTCATAGGCCACTCCTGATGTCATCTGTACTCGAGTATTTTCTATTTTTTGAGCAATCTCAGTTAGGGTAATAGTAGGTTGTAGACGATCATTATATAAATCGCTGGACCCTTCATTAATAGTATGTAGTCCAAAGTAGGACAATGTACCTAAAAGTATAACAATAATAGCTAAAGTTAAATAAGAAATGATCAATTTTGCAGTGATTCTCACATTTTTCCCTCCGGTATCTCTTTTATAATTAATAATGATACTTAATTCCATGACGGCAACCTTACTATTATCGGTCATGGAACAAATACATTAATAGCAAAACCGACAGATAATGTGAAATCATTTTTTGTTATTGGATGTTATCTAGACATTTAGAAAATAATACAAAAAAGCTGCCCACTATAGAAAGCTATAAACGACTTCTTAAAATAACTTATATCAATCAATCAATATTATATAATGATAAATTTTATAGATTTCACACTAATTGATCATGACGTAAATCAATCAAAAGATTTAAAGTCAAAGGAATTAGGCAAAGAAAGATGCTCTGCGCTCCAAATAGGTAGGTCAAAGCAATACCTGTTAAAACGCCTACATGATAGTAGAGCAATGTATACGTATAAAACAGTCCTTTTGTTTTACTTTCAGCTTTAGCTGTTATTTTATAATCCGTCCAGGCGCTAATGCATTGTCTTATATTTCCTGTTGAAAAGAGCGTTGGACTGACATATTTTCTTGTTCCATTAAACATTCCCCATTGAAAAGCCGTCAGCGCGAACAACGGAAGGAGGGCCAATAAGTCATTAGCACCATTAGGTATAAGCCCAATAGCACAAACGCCTACTATTTCCACCAGTAAACAGATCTTGATCGACTGAAGCGTATATTTATCTTTAACATAAAATGATAGCATTAAGAATAAAATAAATAAAAATAGCGCTAAAGTTCTAAAAAGTATGTCAATTAGATTGAACGCACTGACATTAATAAAAAGTTGAATCAAATTAGCTGTCTGAGCAGATCCGAAATTCCCTCTTAACAGTAGTGCGTAGCTCCCGAAGAAACCGCCAAGCATACACATGGAGTAGTGGATATAGTTTTCATAACTCTGAACTTTCGTAATCGATATTTTCATTTAATAGATTCCCTCAAATCTGGTCGGTCTTGATTGAACCTTCTATTCACTTTCTTCATTCTCTATCAAAATTCTTACTACTTATTATTTGATGACTCTCGTCTCCCAAACATTAGCCGGAAAATATAATAGAAATAAAGATGAAGTGAGCGATAACAGCCTCAACTTCATCTATTAGATTCTTTTAATGAGCAGAAAAAAGCTCTTTTTCTATAAGAGTTGGATTAGCGCATCTTATTTTTATAATTGATCCATATATTCATCGTCATTTTTATGAATCTTTTCACTATTTGCTTTATATATATCTAAGAACTGACGTAATACTAGCATACCATAAATAATAGCTACTATAGCAATAACAACGAGTATAATTATTAGAATCTGCAAAATAAAGCTTGATAATAATGTGGCTTCCAACCATTGGAACGCTCCAGTCGGATCCATACCTATCGTATCGTTCATCATTATTTTCACCCACTTTCCACTAAATTAAGCGTAAAGAATATAGAAGGTGTAGTCAAATAGTAGACAAAACTTTATGACATCTAAAATTTAGTCACTTAATCCGAAAAGTAATTTTATATGAGATATACTCTTTCTTGGTAGCTGTTTAAAACCTGGACTTGTTTGTTCTATACTCTATTTATAGAAAGGAGTCCATGTTTATGGTAGAGATCAAAAAAATCCAAGTAGAAGAAACTTATCCTATTCGTCATCACATATTAAGACCACACCAGTCTTTTGATGCTTGCAAATATGAAACAGATCATCTGGAAACCACATTCCATATTGGCGCTTTTATAGAGAAGAAATTAGTGTCAATCGCTTCCTTTTCAATAGAAGTCCATCCTGACTTGCCCGGATACCGCCATTACCGTTTAAGAGCTATGGCAACTCTTCCAGAATATCGCAGAAATCATATTGGCAAATCCATAGTGATCTCAGCAGAGGCTGAATTGAAGAGTAAGCATATAGATTACCTGTGGGTGTAAAGGACGAACGAACGCGAAATCTTACTATGAACAGATCGGCTTCAAAGCTGTTGGAGAACCCTTTGATTACCCTGATTTAGGCCCGCATGTACTGATGGTCAAAGAACTGTAGTTTTTTCAAAATAACTTATAAGGATACTTCTTTTATCTTATTTTGACAAATAGAGATTGTGGGAGTTTCACTTTGGTTAAGTTTACCAGTATTCACATTTTCTATAAAAAGGCACTCCTTCGTTTGACTGAAGGAGCGCCTTTTTTGAAATTAAGTCACTTTAAAAACTATTCTTAATTTTCAAGTATTATTCTTACTATAATTGCTAACATATATAGTTTTTTATAAAAAATAAATCTAGGTAAATAATCCTTTTATATATTCATAAACTTGTTCATCCGAAAAAAATTGCAGGACATTTTCATCTTGTATTTCCATATTATTTACATTATAAAATATAGCTTTCCAGTCATTTTGATTATTTCGCGCTCACAGGTCCATCAATATCCAATCCGAGTCCACCAATTCACGAATCAAGTCCTCCTCTGTTATCTGCTCGAATTTGCACTTCAAGGCAATCAATTCGCACATCAAGTCCACTTACTAGTCTCTTTTATGTATAGTAATTTTAGAAGGTAAAACTTCTAAAAAATACATGAAGGAGGCTATTTTTATGGCCAGAAAGATTCCAGTGAAGTTAGTGATGCAGTATCGAGATCAAGGTTTTTCTCGAAACATGATTGCTAAAACACAGAAAGTAGGACGTAGTTCAGTTAGTGATGTCTTCCAACGAGCAGATCGATTTAATCTCTCCTA